>JAITFE010000019.1 GCA_031281585.1 Bifidobacteriaceae bacterium
TCGACCGCCAAGACCCGCCCTGAAGAGGCGCCCAGGTCGATGGCGACCACGCGGGCCGGCCGGGTCATCAGGCGCCCCAGCTGGCCTGGGTGCCGCCAACGCGTTCGGCGGCCACGCGCGCGGCGTACCCCGAGGCCTTGAACGCCGCGATCGGATCCGGTGCCAGGCCCTGGTCTAGCCGCAGGTCGGCGAGCAGTGGTCGCACGTCGGTGTTGTAGGCGTCCATGAGGACGGCGTTGGCACCCAGCACGTCGCCGGCGCGTTGGGCGTCCACGAGGGCGCCCCTGTCGACCAACAGCGCCTTGGCGGTCGCCTCCTGAACGTTCATCACCGAGCGGATCTGGCCCTCAATCTTCGGCTCGATGTTGTGGCACTGGTCCAGCATGAAGTTGACGCCGCTGGCGGGCCCGAGGGCGTCCGCCCGCACAATCTGGTCCATGATGCGGAACAACTGGAACGGATCGGCTGCCCCCACCATCAGGTCGTCGTCGGCGTAGAAGCGGGAGTTGAAGTCGAACGCCCCCAGCCTCCCCGCCCGGAGCAACTGCATCACGATGAACTCGACGTTGGTGCCCGGCGCGTGGTGGCCGGTGTCCAGCACCACTTTCGCCTGCGGGCCCAACGCCAGGACGTGGGTCAGCGCCGTCCCCCAGTCGGGGATGTCCGTGGCGTAGAAGGCCGGCTCGAAGAACTTGTACTCCAGCAGCATCAGCTGGTCCGGGTCGAGGGCCTGGTAGATGGCCTGGAGCGATTCGGCCAGACGTTCCTGCCGGTCCGCCAGGTCGTCCTGGCCCGGATAGTTCAGCCCGTCCGGCAGCCAGATCTTGAGCGCTTTGGAGCCGGTGGCGCGGCAAATGTCCAGGCAATCCAGGTGGTGGCGGACCGCCTGGGCCCGCACCGCCGGGTCGGCGTTGGTCAGCGAGCCCAACCGGTAGGCGTCGTCCTGGAACAGGTTGGAGTTGATGACGCCAATGGCGACGCCCAAGTCCGCCGCATGCCTCGCCAACGCGTCGTAGGAGTTGACCTTGTCCCACGGGATGTGGAGCGAGACCCTCGGGGTGATGCCGGTGAAAAGGTTGACCTGGGCCGCGTCGGCGATCTTCTCGAACGGGTCGCGGGGCGTTCCGGGGGTGGTGAACACCTTGAATCTGGTGCCGGAGTTCCCGAACGCCCAGGATGGCAATTCGACGGTCTGGTCCGCCAGGGCCTGCTTGACTGATGCTGGTGTGTTCATGACGCCTCCTCGCGTCTGGGCCCGGCTCATTCCGGGGTTGGGTCAGTGGGTGGCGGCGGTGCGGCTTCGAGTTGTGCCTCCAGGTGGAACACTTCCTCCAGGAGCGCCATGCCCTCGTCGGGGTTGCCCCCGGCCTGGAAGAACTCGGCCATGGCGGCCTGCCAGCGGGCGTTGACTTCGGTCGCCGCCATGCGGGCCTGCGCTGCCTGGTAGCCGTCCGCGAGGTCGGCCGTGCCGACCAGCAATCCGTCGGCGCGCAGGTAAAGCCTGTAGTCGCGCCAGCCGGCGTCCCTCAGGGCGGCCAGCATTTCCGGCCAAACGGCCCGGTGCGCGGCCCGATACTCGTCAAGGCGGGCGGGATCGATCTGGGAGGTGAAGCAGACGCGCATCGTGTTCCTTCCTTGCGGATCGGCGACCACGGCACGGCGACCGGATCGCGACGGACCATTGTTTCCGCGTTGTTGGGGCGGGGTGCAGCGCCCTGTTTGAAACGTTTCAAATGTTCATGCGCCAGACTAGCCAGCGCGCGGCCACCCGCGCAAGGCCAATTCCCGCGGGCATATTGGCATGAGGCATCACGGGCCACGTCACGCGAGCATTTGACAGTCAGGCGCCGCCGCCGCTGTCGCCCTGATGGCCCCCGGTGCCCATGTCTTTTGTCCCAGAGAGGAGTCTTGACGCCGCGAACGCAGACGCCAATGGCAAAGCCGGGCCATTGAAAGCCCGAAGGGGCGTCGACGCTCAGTGAATTGAGCCGGTCGGCGTCACGCTATTGAGCCACCACCGTTCACGTGATTCAGGAGGCTTGGGAGGAGGGCAACGGCACCGCAGGTGCCTCAAATCGGTGGCGCGGGTTCGGCTCAATAACGTGACGTATCCCGGCTCAATAGCGCGACCGTCGACACGAAGCGGCGCTGCCTATGACCAGCGCAACGACCAAGAGGGGTCCCTCGATAGTGGCAACATCTGCGGATCGACCTGGCGGTCCGCCGTCCAACGACCAAGAGAGGTCCCTCGATAGTGGCAGCATCTGCGGATCGACCTGGCGGTCCGCCGTCCAACGACCAAGATGGGTCCCTCGATAGTGGCAACACCCCGCCCCCATCGTGGCGGCAGATGACACGGCAGCACCAAACCCGCCGGTCGATGAGTGGCGGGACGTGGCGGGACGACTCTCTCCGAGGGCGTCGGGCCGCCTCGGGGGAAGCCCGGCACAGGATCCGCCAGTCGGCGAGTCGGCGGCACATGATCCGCCACTCGGCGGAAGCCCGGCACGGAATCCGCCGGTCGACGAGCCGGCGGCACATGATCCGCCACTGGGCGGAGGTCTTGGCGCATAATCCGCCACTCGGCGGAAGCCCGGCACAAAATCTGCCACTGGGCGGACCTGGTGTAACGAAATCCGCCGTTCGGCGTCGATTGGCGGATTGTGTGCCGCTGAACCCGTCGAACGGCGTTTCCTGTGCCGTCCGGGGCACTCAGCCGCGTCGAGTGGCGGCTAATGTCCGGTTTCCCCCTCGGGGCGCGCCTCTGACCAGCGCAGATGCAAACCGGCCCGGACAAAATCCGCCTCTCGCCGGAGGGGGTGTAACAGAATCCGCCTCTCACCGGAGAAGGCGCAACACAATCCGCCACTGGGCGGCGGAGGGGCATAGAATCCGCCGTTCGATGAAGCGGTGGCACAGCCTCCGCTGCTCGCCGGCGGCCGCGCCACAAAACCCGCCACTCGGCATCGACCGGCAGCTTCGGCTGGCGGATTGTGTGCCGCTGGGCACGTGGTGTTTCCTGTGCTGTCCGGGCGCGGTTTCGCGAAGATCCCTACAATCCAATCGGATGGGCATTGAGGATCAGGAGGCACGGTGGCAACTCGGCGAGCGGCTCGGCCGTCGATCCTCGACGTGGCCCGGGCCGCGGGAGTGTCCGTTGGCACTGTCTCCAACGCCATCAACCATCCGGACAGGGTGCGTCCCGGCACGCGTGTCCGCGTCGAGGCGGCCATCGCGGAATTGGGCTTTGTGCCCAACGTGCCCGCGCAGCGCTTGCGTTCCGGCACCATGGCCGCCCTTGGTGTTGTCGTACTCGACGTGCGCAACCCCTTCTTCACGGAGATGGCACGGGGGATTGAGGACCGCATTCAAGCGTTGGGCTGGACACTGATGCTCGCCAGTTCGGACCAGCAGGTGGAGCGCGAGCGAAGGGCACTCGAACTGTTGACCGGACATGGGGTGGCGGGGTTGATCGTGGTGCCCGCGTCGGATGACGTGTCGGCGCTGCTCGAGCTTGGGGCACGGGGCACGCCCGCAGTGCTGCTGGACCATCCGTCACCCGCCGCGGACTTGCCGTCGGTTGCGGTCGACAACATGGCTGGCGGCCGAATGGCTGTGCGGCATCTGCTTGACCTGGGCAAACGACACATTGTGATGTTGAACGGACCGCACGCCATCAGGCAGTGCCGCGACCGTTGGGATGGCGCGCGGCTGGCGGCGGACCGAGCCGAAAAGGCGCAGCCCGAGAGAGAACGGCCCGAAAAAGTGCGGGTTGAAGAAGTGTTGCTTGAAGAAGTGCTGGTCGAATCGATGGACGTGGTGGGTGGCTCCCAGGCGATGGCGCAATGGCTGGCCGTCCACGCGGGCGTCCCCCCAGAGGCCGTATTTTGCGTGAACGACCTGGTCGCGATCGGTGCCGCGCGGGCGCTCCGCGCCGCTGGTATGGACCCGGCGGCGACTGCGATAGTGGGCTACGACAACTCCGAGTTGGGGCGAGAAGTCGCCGTGCCGCTCACATCTGTGGCGCAGCCCACCTACGAAATGGGATGGCGCGCCGCTGACCTGCTGGTTCGCACGCAGGGAGCGGCTGGCGGCTCACCGCCGGCGGCGCAGCACGTCATGTTCCAGCCCAGCCTGATTGTGCGCGAATCCACCGCCGGACCTGCAGTTGCGCGCTAGAGAATCTGCTTCCTGAACTGATCCCAACGCGGCGGTCGGCGCTCCAGGAAGGCGTCGCGCCCTTCGGCCCCCTCGGCGCTGCCATAGGCCAGGCGGGTGGCCTCTGCGGCGAACATTTGTTGGCCGGACAGACCGTCATCCTCCAAGTTGAACGCGAACTTGAGCACGCGGATGGCCTGCGGCGATTGTTCGGAGATGCGGCGGGCCCAGCCAATCCCGGTCGCTTCGACCGAATCGTGGTCAACGGCCAGGTTTACGGCGCCCCAGGCCTCGGCCTGCTCGGCCGTGTAGGTGTCGGCGAGGAAGAAGATCTGGCGCGCCCGCTTTTGGCCGACCTGGCGGGCGAGGAGCGCCGAGCCGTACCCGGCGTCAAACGACCCGACGGTCGCGTCGGTCTGTTTGAAGAGCCCATGCTCGCGGCAGGCGACCGTCAGGTCGGCCACCACATGCAGCGAGTGGCCGCCGCCGGCCGCCCACCCGTCCACCAGCGCGATCACCACCTTGGGCATGGTCCGGATCAAGTGTTGCGCCTCAAGGATGTGGAGCCTACCCGTGCTGGGCGACGTCCGGTGGCCCCCGTCGGTCCGCCCGTATTCGTACCCGCTCGCTCCTCGAAAGCGCTGGTCGCCGCCTGAGCAGAAGGCGTAGCCGCCGTCTTTGGGGCTGGGTCCGTTGCCGGTAAGGAGGACTGCGACCACATCCGGCGAGTCGGCGGCGTGCCGAAGCGCTGCGATCAACTCGTCGACTGTGTGCGGGTTGAATGCGTTCCGCACTTCGGGCCGGTTGAACGCGATCCGCACCCATGGTTGGTCTGTGTCGGCCGAATTAGCGGCCCCGGAGCGCTCCACCCCCCGGTGATAGGTGATGTCGGTCAATCCTTCGAAGCCTGGCACATCCCGCCACAGTTCAGGGGTGAATCCGGCGGAAGCCAAACCCGGCAAATCGGTCATGCGAGAAGCCTAATCGGCCGACGGCGCCGGGCTCCGCCCGCCACCCGGGTCGCCAGCGCAACTCAAACGCTCTTCGTGATCCACCTGCGGATCACGATGCTGGTTTGAGTTGCATTTGGCTCTCCGGCGGGCGGTTTCGGGGGCACAAGTGCGACCTTGGGCCTCATCGTGATCCGCTGGTGGATCACGATGCTGGTGTGAGTTGCAGTTGGCCCTCCGGCGGGCTGTTTCGGGGGCCTGAGTGCGACCGTCGGCGTCTTCGTGATCCGCTGGTGGATCAGGAAGAGCCCCAAGGTTGCACTACCGCCGCTGAGAGGGTCGCCGTCGCCGTCCCGCAGAGCTCGCGAGCCTTCGGCCGGCAGCCCTAAAGTTGAAGGCGTGCCCGCCGTGTTCGACATCCCGCTGACGACTCGATTTCGGGGCATCACGCGCCGCCGGGGAATGGTGTGGGAGGGCCCGGCCGGCTGGGCCGAGTTCAGCCCGTTCGAGGATTACCCGCCTATCGAGTGCCTCCCCTGGTGGCGGGCGGCGCAGGAGGCCGCAGAATTGGGATTTCCGCCCCCGGTCAGGCGATCCGTCCCGGTCAACGCGATCATCCCGGCCGTCGGCCCGAGGCGGGCGGCCCAGATCGTCGCCGCCTCTGGCGGCTGTGACACCGTCAAGGTGAAAGTCGCGGAGCCCGGCCAAACCGCTGCGCAAGAGGCCGACCGCGTCAAGGCGGTCCGGGACGCTCTGGGCCCCGGCGGTCGCATCAGGATCGACGCCAACGGCGCCTGGGACGTGGAAACGGCCGTCAGCCGAATCGCAGAGCTCAACAAAGCCGCAGGCGGACTTGAATACGCGGAACAGCCTTGCGCCACCGTGCCCGAATTGGCCCAGGTCCGCAAACGCGCCGCCGTGCCGGTAGCCGCCGACGAATCGATCCGCCGCGCTGCCGACCCCTTCCAAGTCAAGCGCCGCCAAGCCGCCGACGTGGTGGTCTTGAAGGTTCAGCCGCTGGGCGGGGTCCGCGCCTGCCTGGCGCTGGCGGAGGAATTGGATCTGCCGGTGGTGGTGTCCTCGGCGGTGGAGACCTCGGTCGGGTTGGCCATGGGGGTCGCCCTGGCCGCCGCCCTGCCCCGCCTGGACTTCGCCTGCGGTCTGGGCACCGGCCAGTTGTTGGCCGCGGATCTGGTCCAGGACCGTCTCTTGGCCTCCGATGCCGTCTTACTTGTCCGCCAACCCCTTCCCGACCCAGCCCTCTTGGCTGCCCACGCCGCCGGTCCCGCTGACCAACGCCGTTGGCGCGACCGCCTGGACCAGGTCAGGCGCCTCGCAGGGGAAGCCGCCGGCCCGGTCGGGGTTGTGCTGTGAGCAGCTCCTGGGCGGCGGGGCGGGCGTTGATGCAGCGGGAGCCCCAGATGCTCTGGGCGGCAACCGGGGCCGGGTCGGCTGGCTCGGCCTGCGGTTCGCTTCGGCCCCGCCGCGTCGGGGGCTTGTTGTGAGCGGCTCCTTGGCGGCGGCGCGGGCGTTGTTGGCAGGAGCCGTCGCGGGCGGCCTGAAACGCGTGGTGTTCGCGCCGGGTTCGCGCAGCGCGCCGCTGGTCTACGCCGCCATGGAGGCCGCCGGCCGAGGCGAGTTGGAATTGACCGTCCGCACTGATGAGCGGGTGGCGGGGTTCACGGCCTTGGGGATGGCCGCGGCCACCGGCGAGGCTGCTGCGGTTGTGACGACATCAGGGACGGCGGTGGCGAACCTGCATCCGGCGGTCATGGAGGCGGCCGCTTCCCGGCTGCCGCTGTTGGCCATCACGGCCGACCGCCCGGCCGAGTTGCATGGCGTGGGCGCCAATCAGACAACCGACCAACGGGAGGTTTTCGGCTCGGCGCCGGTTTGGGAGGCCACCATTGCCGCAGGCGCAGACGACCGGTCAATCAAGCGCGAAGGCCGCCGGGCAGTGGCTGCGGCGTTGGGCCGCGCGTCAGGGCTTGGCGGCCCGGCCCACCTGAACATCCAATTCCGCGACCCCCTCGCGCCGGGCCCGGACTGGGGGGACGAACTCCGGTCTCAGCTCGCGGGTGTCAACCGGGCGGATGATCCTTCGGAACTTCACGGCCGCGTCCCCGTTGGAATGGGGAGGGCCCAGAACGAGTTTGTCGACGCGCGTGACGGCGGGTCCTGGCCGGAGAAGACCGGGCCAGGCGTTGTGGGTTGCCCGCGCCAAACTGGGCCTGGGCCGGGGCGGCGTCCGGGAGAGCCAGAGCACGATGCCGGCGAGTTGCTCCCGGTGGTGTTGGAAAAGGGGCCTCGCACGGTGGTGGTCGCAGGATTCGGCGCCGGGGCGGCGGCGCGCGAGTTGGCGGAGGCGGCCGGCTGGCCCCTGCTGGCCGAACCGGCTTCCGGATCATGGGCGGGTCCGAACGCGATCACGGCGGGCCGGTTGGTCGCGCAACTGTTGGCTGACGGGATTGAGCGCGTGGTGGCTTATGGCCGCCCGGTGCTGAGCCGGCCGGTCGCAACTCTGGTCCAGGATCCCCGGCTGGAGGTGGTCATTGTCCACCACGGCGGCGGTCCTTGGTTTGACTTGGGCCGTCAGGCGGGTCAAATCGCCAGCCGGGTGGTCGTGGTGCAGGAACCGGGTCGTCCCGGTCAGGAAGAGCGGGATTGGCTTGAGGCCTGGCAAACGGCGGGCCGGGAAGTCTGGCGGCAGCTTCAGGCGGCCCCCTGGCCGAATGGGCCAGCCATCGCAAACGTGGTGGCACGGGCCCAAGGCCCGCTGGTGGTCGGGGCGTCGAGCGCCATCCGGGACTTGGATTTGACTCCCGCTCCCGCAGGTGAGAAGCGAGTCTTGGCCATGCGGGGCCTGGCCGGGATTGATGGAACCGTCAGTTTCGCGGGCGGGGTCGCTGCCGCTCTCAAACGGCAGCCGACTCTCCCGGCGGGCCCGGAATCACGGCAACGCCTTGATCCAAGCGCTGCCGGGCTGGGCGCTGCACGGGAGGGATCATCTGCGGGGCGCCCCACCCGCGACCAGGGCCAACCCCAGAACCGGAACCAAGGCCAAGATCAGCCCGGCGGTGCTGGCGGCGATCGCCACAAGATTGTTCTCGACCGGGTTCAAGGCCAGGGCGAACACCATGGCCAACCCCAGAACCGACACCAAGGCGCGGCGGCGACCGTGCTGCTCGGGGACTTGGCGTTGGCGCATGACGCCGGCGGCCTGATCATTCCCGAGCTCGAAGACCGGCCGGACATCAGGATTGTGGTCCTGCAAGACCGCGGCGGGGCCATCTTCGAGAACCTGGAGGTAGCGGCGCCAGAGCTGAGCCCCGCCTTCGAGCGTTTCTTCGCCACGCCGGTGAGTGTGGACCTGGAGTCGTTGGCGCGGGCAACCGGCGCCAGCTTCGCCGAAGCCCGCACTCTGAGCCAATTGGAGGACGCGCTGAGCACGCCGCCGCACGGCATTAGCCTGGTCGGCGTGCCACTGGAACGGGCCCGTCGGCGTGGTTTTGAGCGCCAGATTGTGGAGCTTTCGAGAAATGCCCTGGGACCTCCCAGGAACTTCCCAGCGATCCGGGAGGATTCATCCAGGATCACGCGGTTTGATAGACGGCGAGGATGAAAGGAAGACGACCATGAGCGACGAGCCCCGTCCAACGCCAGGTGGCGAAGCCAACGAGGAGCCGCGGTGGCAATCTGCCGAGGTTCCCGGAACCGATCCGGCCGTCGGCACGCCACTATCCGAGGCGACCCCGCCCGCGCCGGACAGGCCCCCAATTCCCGTCTACCCGCCAGTGTTCCCGCCCGTCTCGCGGCCCCGCCCGCCCGCCTCGCAGACGCCCGAACCGCCGCCGATGCCGTCCGGACCGCCCCAGCCGCGCCCATCCTTCCCCCCCCAGGCCATTCCAGAACAGCGGGGCGCCCAAGAACAGCGCGGCGAGCAACCACTCCGGGGAGCGGAGCCGCTGAGTCCCCAGGCGCAGTACGTTCAGGTTCCAACGCCGCCGCCTCAGCCGCAAACCCCGTACGCGCCGCCGTATCCGCAGTCTTTCCCGCCCACGCGAAACCCGAACCAAGCTCAGGCGCTGCCGCCGTTTGGGCGTTCTGGCCAGCATGCGGCGCCCCCGCCTCCCCCCGAAGCGCCGAGCGGTCCCGGCGTCAACGAGTCGCGCGCCTGGCAGGCTGCGGCCCAGCCCGGTCCCGGCCCGGTCTCCGCGTCGCCAACGCCTCCGCTGCCGCCTCGACCCGCGTCGCCGTACCAGGCCCCGAGCTATTCGCTCGGCACTGGCCCCGTGCCGGCGGTGAATCCTGCCTCGCCGCCGTCCCCGCCCGCCGAGCCCGAGGCGGCTTTCGAACAACCGGAGGGCTCCGACAGGCCAAAACGCAAGACGGTGACGCGGGCGGGAGCCTGGACCATCAGCCTGGTGGTCGCCATTGTGGTGGCGGCCGCGTCGAGTGGAGCCACCTACCTGCTGTTGGATGGCCGCACCAACACCAGCATCATCAGCGGTCCGCCCATCACCACCACCTCGAGCTCTCCGGTGGAGGGCTTGACGTCTGGCAAGAATGTGCCGGAGATCCCTGAGGACGCCTATGACGGCGAATCGCCGCAGTGGAATCTTGTGGCCGCCCAGGTCCAGCCGACGGTGGTCGCCTTGCAGGTGTCCACAGGCAACTTCGGCAACGGTTCGCTCGGGTCGGGCGTCATCATCAATTCCGAGAAGGGCTATGTGGTGACCAACAACCACGTGGTGGCCGAATCCGCCGCGATCGACGTGGTGCTTTCGGACGGGCGGATTTTCTCAGGCGACGTGCTCGGCACCGACCCCAGCACGGATCTGGCCGTGGTCGAGCTCGACGATCCGCCGGAAGACCTGGTGGAAGCCCAGCTTGGCAACTCTGACGAGGTCGTGGTGGGCGAACCGGTGATGGCGGTCGGCAATCCGCTCGGTTTGGACAACACGGTCACCACGGGCATTGTCTCGGCGTTGAACCGGCCGGTCGCCACGGTCGGCGCGAGCGGCGACCCGAAGGACGAGGTGGTGACGAACGCCATCCAGGTCGACGCGGCCGTCAACCCCGGCAACTCGGGCGGGCCGTTGTTCGACTCGAAGGGCCGCGTGATCGGCATCAACAGCTCTATCGCCACGCTTGGCTCGTCCAGCTCCCAGGCGGCCGGGAACATCGGCCTGGCCTTCGCCATCCCCGTCAACCAGGTCAAGATCGTGGCCGGCCAGTTGATCGAGGATGGCAGCGCGGTCCATCCGTTCCTTGGCGTCACGTCTGAGAGCGCCACAGTCGACGTGGAGGGGGTGCAGCGGGTCGGCGCGAGGCTCAGGTCGGTGCAGACCGACACTCCGGCGGCCCAGGCCGGCTTGTCGGTCGGCGATGTGATCGTGGCCGTCAACGGCAACGCGATCTCCGGCAACACGTCTTTGACCGCTTGGATTCGGTCCTACCAGCCAGGCGACAAAGTGGTGTTGACGGTCATGCAGGGCGGCAAGGCCAACGATGTCGAGGTGACGTTGGCCACCCGCGAGGAAGCTTCGTAGACCCTGCGGAGGGGGAGGAAACGGGGACGGTACCTTTTTCCGGTTCGCCGGAAAAAGGTACCGTCCCCATTTCCGGGGAGTGCCTCAGGGGGTGCTCGGGGCCAGCCCCAGGGCCTGGCGCATCGGGGCCAGCTTGGCCTCGGTTTCGGCCAGTTCCGCGTCCGGGTCGGAGGCGGCCACAATGCCGCCGCCGGCCCACAGCCGGGCTTCGCGCCGGTCCGCGCTGAGTTCCGCGCAACGCAACGCGATCCCCCATTCCCCGGCCCCGTTCGCGTCGATCCAGCCGACCGGCCCGCTGTAACGTCCCCGGTCTAGGCCCTCTAGCTGCCCGATCACCTGCGCCGCCTCCGCCTTGGGGGTGCCGCACACGGCGGCGCTGGGGTGGAGGGCGGCCGCCAACTCGAGCGCCCCGTGCGCCCGGCCCGAGCGCGTCCGTTTCAGTTCGCCCACCACGTCTGTGGCCAGGTGCATGACGTTGGGCAGGTGCAGCACCGAGGGGGCGTCCGGCACTGACAGCTCTTCGACGAAGGGTTCGAGCGCGGCCACCACCGAGGCGACCGCGAACTCGTGCTCCTCCAGGTCCTTGGAGGAGCGGGCCAACGCCGCCGCCCGGGCCAAATTGGCTTGGTCGCAGTCGCCCCGGCGGATGGTCCCGGCCAGCACCCGCGAGGTGACCAGGCCCCTGCTGGAGCGGATCAGCAGTTCCGGGGTCGCGCCGATCAATCCGTCCACGCTGAAGGTCCAAGTGTCCCGGTACCGGTCCGCCAGGAAGGCGAGAACCGGGCGCGGGTCGATCGCCCCTTCCAGCGCGCGCGCCAGGACCGAACGGGCCAACACCACTTTTTCGATTCCCCCGGCCGCGATCAGCGCCATGGCGCGGCGGACCACCTCTGGCCAGGCGGCGGCGGAAACCGGGCCGGTCGACTCCCGCAACGGCGGCAGCGGGGCCGGTGGCAAGGCGTCTCGATCTCGACGCCGACCACCTTCCTGCCAAACCCGCAACAGCGGCAGGGGGGCCGGTGGCAGGGCGTGGTCCGCGTGTTCGGCCGGGGCTGGCGGCCCCGAGCGGTCAACCCCGCCGGCGCGAACCGGGCCGGAGGGTTGGCGCGGCGGGGGGAAGGCGGCATCCTCGCGGCCGGGGGCCAGGCGGGAGTCCTCGCGGGGATCCGAACCGTCGGCCGAGGCGGTCGTGATCCACTCGCGGCCGCGGTACCGGGCGACCAGAACGCGCGGCACCACCAGCACAGACGGAGCGGCTGAGGCGGGCGAGAAGGCGAACGAGCCGAGCGCCAGCGGTCCTAGGCCGGGGCGGTCGGCGGGGCCTTCGATGGCCGCGCGCGCCAAGACGGCCCGCCACCAGTCCTCGGCGGCCTGGAAGCGGCGCGGCCCGGCTGTTTCGCAGCGTGCCGCCTCGCCCCAGCCGACAAAACCGTCGCCCCGGCGCAGCCAAACCAACGGGTCGGGCGCGGGCACGGCGTCCAGGAGGTTTGGTGGAAGCGCCGCCGAGGTGGTCCGAAAGGTGATGTTGGGAAGCATCGCCGGACAGCCTAGCGGCTCCGGGCGGGCAAGACGGGTGGGGAACTCGGGGTGGGCTCCGGCCAAAGCCGGCGCGGACCCATGCGGGCGACCTGGCGAAGGCACCGGGCGGTTTGCATGCGGGCTGGGTGGTTTGCGCGCGGCGCTGGGCCGCCCGCACGCGGCGCTGGGCGGCCTGCACGTGACGCGGGCGCGGCCGACCCGGGAGGCGGCCAGCCGCGCAAGTGCCCGGAACCGGGACCGCTGGCCGCTTTACATCTCGGTTGGACGTGCAATCATGGCAGGCGTGACAGCCGCCGACCTCGCCAAGGAGCCACGGACTGTCGCCTCCATGTTTGACGCGGTGGCGCCCAACTACGACTTGGCGGACGCGGTCATGACGGTGGGGTTGGTGCGCTGGTGGCGGCGGCAGACTTTGGCCGAGGTGGACCCCCGCCCGGGGGAGCGGATCCTCGACTTGGCGGCGGGCACCTGTTCTTCTTCGGTGGCGCTCGCCAAGAGAGGCGCGCACGTGGTGGCCTGCGACTTCTCCGAGGGGATGCTCCGCCAGGGGCGCAGACGCCTGGGCGTCTGGTCCTACCAAGTGGGTCTGATCGGGGGCGACGCGACCCGTCTGCCCTTCGCGGACGGCACTTTCGACAAGGTCACCATCTCCTTCGGCCTGCGCAACGTTCAGGACGTGCCTCAGGCGCTGATGGAGTTGAAGCGGGTCGCCAAGCCGGGCGGCAAGCTGGTCGTCTGCGAGTTTTCACGCCCCGTCTGGCGGCCCTACCGGGCGTTGTACCGCTGGTATCTGACCCAGGTGATGCCGTCGGTGGCCAAGTTGGTGGCCACCAACTCGCCCGCCTACCGCTACCTGGCGGACTCGATCTGGGACTGGGCGGACCAGGCTGAACTGGAGCGGCAGTTGGAAGTCGCCGGCTGGGAACGGCCCGCGCACCGCAACGTGATGGGCGGGATCGTCGCCCTGCACACGGCCACCGCCAAATGACGCCCGCCAAGGCGATAATAAAACGACATTATTGTTTCGTAATTGCAATTGCGTGCTGAGCCGTTGAAGCTGGCCGGGACTGCCAGCCAGTTTATGTAGAATCTGTGTGTTCCTGGTCAAAGAAGGGTTTAACTGAAAGGCTGCGCGTGCACCCAAGGTCAGGTGGCGATTCCAATGTGATCGTCGTCGGGGCCGGACCCGCTGGGTCCACGGTCGCCGCGTACCTTGCCAATGCCGGAATAGACACCATCCTTGTTGAGAAATCATCCTTCCCGCGCCCCAAGGCGTGCGGGGACGGCCTGACCCCCCGCGCCGTCAAGGAGCTGGTCTACCTGGGCGTGCCGTTCCCGGAGGCGGACGGCTGGATGCGGAACAAGGGCCTCAGGGTCTTCGGCGGCGGCCACGAACTGGAGCTGCCCTGGCCGGAGCTAGCCTCCTTCCCGGACTTCGGACTGACCCTGCCGCGCGAGGAGTTCGACCTGCGCCTAGCCCGCCACGCCGTCCAAGCCGGTGCCCAGTTGCTGGAGAACACCATGGTCACGGGCCCGGTGCTGGACGACAGGAGTGGCCGGGTGGTTGGCGTCAGGGCCACCACCGCGCAGGGCGAGCGCGAGCTCAGGGCCCCCATCGTGGTGGCGGCGGACGGCGTGTCCGCCCGCCTGGCCACCGCCATCGGCCGCCAGAAGAAGACCAACCGCCCAGTTGGGGTGGCTGTCCGGGCCCGCCTGCGTCTCAACAAGCCTCCCAGCGGACCGGGTCAACTGGACTGGATGGAGTCCCATCTGGAACTGTGGGACGGCCCCAGGGAGGAGGGGAAGCTGATGCCCGGCTACGGCTGGGTCTTCCCGGAGGCGGGAGGCGTGGTCAACGTCGGGGTGGGCTCCGTCACCTCCAGCGCCAAGGCCGCCAAGGTCAACTACCGCGCGCTCCTGGACAAATGGCTTGCCACGCTTGGCCCAAGGTGGGGCTTCACGGGCGAAGACGTGGTGGACGGACCGCGCTCGGCCGCGCTGCCGATGGCTTTCAACCGGGGGCCGCTGTACGCGCGCGGGCTTTTCCTGGTGGGAGACGCCGGCGGCATGGTCTCTCCCTTCGACGGCGAGGGCATCGCCTACGCCATGCAGTCGGCCCGAATCGCGGCCGGGGCGATCGCCCAGGGCCTGGCGCGCCCGCCCGGAGAAAACCGTGAGGCCGCGCTGAGGACGTACTCTGAATTGATGAAAGAATCGCTCGGGGGGTATTTCTCTTTGGGTAGAGTTTTTGTGAGGCTGATTGAACAGCCCGTGGTGATGCGGGTGTGCACACGGTACGGGTTACCCCGTCCCACGTTGATGAAACTGGTCATGAAGCTTCTCAGCGATCTTTATGAACCGCGTGGAGGTGACTGGATGGACAGAACCATCGCCACGCTTGCTCGAATGGCGCCGGCAGCATGATCAGCGGTCGGCCACACCAAGGTGGAGGTTTCAAGTGAGCAACCCGTTTGTGCCCATCCTGGCCATGCTGGCGGTGGCGGTTGTCATGGGCTTCGGCGGCCTGGCGGCCAGCTGGGTGATCGGCCCGCACCGCTACAACGAGGCGAAGCTGGAGGAATACGAATGCGGCGTGGACCCGAGCCCGCATCCAAGTCATGGCGGGCGTTTCCCGGTGCGCTTCTACCTGGTGGCCATGACCTTCATAGTCTTCGACATCGAAGTGGTCTTCCTGTATCCGTGGGCCACCAACTTCGACGCGCTGGGCCTTGGGGCCACCATCGCCATGATGGCCTTCTTGGCGCTGATCACGGTGCCTTTGATCTACGAGTGGCGGCGTGGCGGCCTGGACTGGGACGGGGGCGAGTCGTCTGATGGCTGACGGAATTGAGGGCCGCGCGCCGGAGGGCTTCGCGCTGACCACCGTCGCCAAGGTGGTCAACCACCTGCGTGCCGGTTCGCTCTGGCCGGTCACTATGGGCCTGGCCTGCTGCTCAATCGAGATGATGGCGGTGGGCACCTCCCGGTTCGACATCTCCCGGTATGGCATGGAGGTCTTCAGGGCCTCGCCCCGCCAAGCGGACCTGATGCTGGTCAACGGGCGCATGTCGCACAAGATGGCGCCCATAGTCCGCCGGGTTTACGACCAGATGGCGGACCCGAAGTGGGTCATCTCGATGGGATCTTGCGCGTCTTCCGGCGGCATTTTCAACAACTACGCGATTGTCCAGGGCGTGGACCACGTGGTGCCGGTGGACGTCTACATCCCCGGCTGCCCGCCCCGCCCGGAGATGCTGATCCACGCGATCATCGAGTTGTACCGCCAGATCGAGGCCGAGGGCCTGGGCGTGGACCGGATCAAGGCCGCCCGCGCCGCCGAGGAGGCGGCCATGAACGCGGTGCCGGTCGGCGAGATGAGGGGGCTCCTGGTATGAGCGCGGAATCCACCGGCGGGACGGGCCGGGAGTTGACGGCGCCGCCGCAGGCTGGCGGTCCGGAGGTGGCGGAGGTTCGCCACGGCGCCTTCGGGGTCCGCGGCTCCGGCGACACGTCCGGGTTTGGCGGTTTGACCCGGTTGGTGCAGCTTCCCGGTTCCAGCCCGCGTCCGTTTGGCGGTTGGTACGATGCCGTGGTCGACGCTTTGGGCGAAGACCTGGCCGGCGAGGGCCTCACCAGGGCGATCGAGAAGATCGTGGTGGACCGCGACGAGTTGACGCTGTTCATCCGGCGCGAGGACCTCCTGGCGGTGGCCGGCTTCTTGCGGGACGACCAGGATTTGCGCTTCGAGTTGTCACTCGGCGTCAACGGCGTCCACTACCCGGAGGACCGGGGCCGCGAGTTGCACGCCGTCTACCACCTGATGTCCGTCACCCACGGCCGGCGGATCATCCGGCTCGAGGTGACCGCGCCGGACGGCGACCCGCACATCCCCAGCCTGTTCGACTTGTACCCCACCCAGGACTGGCATGAGCGGGAAACGTACGACATGTTCGGGATTGTCTTCGACGGCCATCCGGACCTGACCCGGATTCTGATGCCGACCGACTGGATTGGCCATCCGCAGCGCAAGGATTATCCGCTGGGCGGGGTCGACGTGCAATTCAAGGGCGCCTCGACGCCCCCGCCGGACCAGAGGAGGAGCTACTCATGACCACCCTGGATGAGGCGGCGGAGGAGTTCGTCGCCTTTGGCGGCGATTGGGAGGAGATCGCCCAGGAGTTGGCGCGCCGCAAGGAGGAGCGGGTTGTCGTCAACATGGGCCCCCAGCACCCCTCGACCCACGGCGTGTTGCGCCTGGTGTTGGAGCTGGACGGGGAAACCGTCCGGGAGACAAGGGTGGCCTTGGGCTTCTTGCACACCGGCATTGAGAAGACCATGGAGTACCGCACCTGGGCGCAGGGTTCGGCGCTCGCCACCCGGATGGACTACGTGGCGTCCATCATGAACGAGGCGGCCTACTGCTTCGCGGTCGAGAAGCTGGCGGGCATCACCGACCGGATCCCGGAACGGGCGCAAGTCATCCGGGTGTTGATGATGGAGATGGCGCGGGTGTCCTCGCACTTGGTCTGCCTGGGCTCCGCTGGCAACGAACTGGGCGGCACCACCCTCATGACCATCGCCTTCAGGGAGCGCGAACAGGTTTTGCGCTTCTTCGAGATGGTCACCGGGCAGCGCATGAACAACGCCTACTTCCGGCCGGGCGGCGTCTCCCAGGACTTGCCGCCGGACGCGCTGACCTGGTTGAAGGGCGTCTACCGCTCCATGGTCCGGGGCATGGACGATTTCGACAACATGGTCATGGTCAACCCGATCTGGAAGGCCCGGACGGCCGGGATAGGGATTCTGAACCTGGCCGCCTGCATGGCGCTCGGCATCACCGGCCCCATGCTCAGGGCGACGGGGCTGCCCCTGGACCTGCGCAAAGACAAGCCGTACTGCGGCTATGAGAACTACGACTTCGAGGTCTGCACCACCGACACGTCCGACGTCTACGGCCGTTACTTGGTCCGCTCGAACGAGATGCGGGAGTCGATGAAGATCATCGCCCAGTGCATCGACAAGCTAGAGGCGATGGGCGAGGGCCCGGTCATGATCGAAGACCCGGCCATCGCGTGGCCGGCCAAGCTGGAGATCGGGCCGGACGGCCAGGGCCAGTCGCAAAGCCACGTCAAGGAGATCATGGCGACCTCAATGGAGTCCCTGATCCACCACTTCAAGCTGGTGACGGAGGGCTTCAGGGTCCCGCCGGGCCAGGCGTTCCACGCGATTGAGCACGCCAAGGGCGTCTACGGCGTCCACGTGGTCTCCGACGGCGGCACCCGGCCGTACCGGGTGCACATGCGCGAACCCTCTTACAACAACCTCCAGTCGATGGCGGCGCTGTGCAACGGCGGCACCATCTCCGACGTGGTGGTCTGCCTGGCCTCGATCGACCCCGTCATGGGAGGAGTGGACCGATGACTTACGCGCCGGAAACGCTGACGGCCTTGGCGGCGGACGCCGCGCAAGTGACCGGGCGGTACCCCTCGCGCCGCAGCGCCCTGCTGCCGCTGCTGCACCTCGTCCAGTCGGTGGACGGCTACATCTCCCCGGACGGGATCGCGTTTTGCGCGGAGACCCTGGAGTTGACGGCGGCGGAGGTCAGCGCCGTGGCCACCTTCTACAGCCAGTTCAAACGCCAGCCGAACGGCAAGTACACCCTGGGCGTCTGCATCACCTCGCTGTGCGGCCTGATGGGCGGCGACGCGATCTTCGAGCGGCTGAGCGAGTACCTGGCTGTCGGCAACGACCAGACGACTGAGGACGGGATGTTCACCCTCGAGAAGATCGAATGCAACGCCGCCTGCGACTACGCGCCGGTGCTGATGGTCAACTGGGAGTTCTTCGACAACCAGACCCCGGCCAGCGCCGTGGGGTTGGTTGACGACCTGCGGGCGGGCAAGGCGGTCCGCCCCACGCGCGGGCCCGACAAACTGGCCACCTTCAAGGAGGTGTCCCGCGTGTTGGCGGGCTTCGAGGACGGCCACGCCAACGAGGGCCCCTCGGCCGGCCAGCCGTCGCTGGAGGGGGTTGAGTTGGCGGCCCGCGAAGGCTGGGCCGCCCCGGCGCCGTCCGCCGGCGCCGCAGCAGCAGCCCCCGCCCCGGCAACCGAGGGGAGCGCCAAATGAGCACGCTGGCCCCCCTGCTGACCTCGCGTTGGGGAAACCCCGAATCCTGGACGCTGGCGGCCTACCGCCAGGCGGGCGGTTACGACGCGTTGGCCAAGGCGCTGAAGATGGACCCGGCCCAAGTTTTGAACACGGTCAAGGACTCCGGCCTGCGCGGCCGGGGCGGCGCCGGTTTCCCGACCGGCGTCAAGTGGTCCTTCCTGCCGCCGCCGGACGGCGGCCCGCGCTACCTGGTGGTCAACGCGGACGAATCGGAGCCGGGCACCTGCAAGGACATCCCGCTCATGATGGCGGATCCGCATTCGCTGATCGAGGGCGTGATCATCACCTCCTACGCGATCGGCTGCCACCACGCGTTCATCTACCTGCGGGGCGAGGTGGTCCACGTCTACCGGCGGCTCCTGAACGCCGTCAGCGAGGCGAAGCGGGCGGGCCTACTGGGCGAGGACGTGATGGGCACGGGCTTCCAATTGGAGTTGACGGTCCACGCGGGCGCGGGCGCCTACATCTGCGGCGAGGAGACCGCCCTGCTGGACTCGCTTGAGGGCAGGCGCGGCCAGCCCAGGCTGAAGCCGCCGTTCCCGGCCGTCGCGGGCTTGTACGCGCGGCCCACCGTGGTCAACAACGTCGAGTCCATCGCCTCCGTGCCGTGGATAGTGGCCAACGGCGCCGACTGGTGGAAGTCCATGGGCACCGAGAAGTCGACCGGCGTGGCCATCTACTCGCTGTCCGGCCACGTCAAGCGGCCAGGCCAGTATGAGGCCCCGCTTGGCGTCACCATGCGGGAACTGCTCGAACTGGCCGGCGGCATCCGCGAGGGCCACGAGCTCAAGTTCTGGATGCCCGGCGGATCGTCGACCCCCATGTTCACCCCGGAGCAACTCGACGTGCCCTTGGACTACGACTCGGTGGCGGCCGCCGGCTCAATGCTGGGCACAAGGGCGCTGCAGTGTTTTGACGACACGGTCTGCGTGGTCCGGGCCGTCAGCCGCTGGATGGACTTCTACGCCCACGAGTCGTGCGGCAAGTGCACGCCGTGTCGGGAGGGCACGTTCTGGCTGCGCGCGGTGCTGAGAAGGATCGAGGCGGGCCAGGGCAAGCCGGAGGACCTGCAAATCCTGGGGGACATCCCCGGCTCCATTGTGGGCCGGGCGTTTTGCCCGCTGGGCGACGGCGCCCCGTCCTCGCTGATCTCCTCGCTGAAGTTCTTCCGCGACGAATATGTCCAACACATCGATCAGGGCCGGTGTCCCTTTGACCACGCGGCTTCCTATCTGTTTGAGGCGGTGGCGGCGTGAGCGCTGAAGACCTGGTCACCTGCAGCATCGACGGGATTGAGATCGCCGTCCCCAAGAACACGCTGATCATCCGCGCGGCGGAGGAGGCGGGGATCATGATCCCGCGCTTCTGCGACCACCCGCTGCTGAAGCCTGTGGCGGCCTGCCGCCAATGCCTGGTGGACGTGGCCTCGCCCGCCGGCCCGGAGGGGAAGCTGAGGGCTTTCCCCAAGCCGCAGCCGGCCTGCGCCATGACGGTCACGCCGGGCATGGTGGTGAACACGCAGCTGACCTCCCCGGCGGCCAAGGCCGCCCAGGAGCAGGTCGCGGAGTTGATCTTGATCAACCACCCGCTGGACTGCCCCATCTGCGACAAGGGCGGCGAATGCCCGCTGCAGAACCAGGCCATGTCGACGGGAAGGGCGGTCAGCCGTTTCACGGAGAAGAAGAACACCTTCCCCAAGCCGCTGGCGTTGACGGCCCAGATTCTGCTGGACCGCGAACGCTGCGTGCTGTGCCAGCGTTGCACCCGCTTCGCGGAGCAGGTCCCCGGCGACCCGTTCATCGCGTTGCAAAAGCGCGGCGCCAACCAGCAGATCGGCCGGTTCGACGCCGAGGTGCTGGGCGTGGCCCCGGTGGCGGGCGAGGCGGCCGACGAGGCCCAGGGGGACGTGCTGGCCCGGGACGGACGGCCGTTCGCGGGCTACTTCGCCGGCAACATCATCCAGATTTGCCCGGTCGGGGCCCTCACCTCCGCCGAGTACCGCTTCCGGGCCAGGCCGTTCGACCTGGTCAGCACGCAGAGCGTGGCGGAGCATGACGCGACCTGCTCGGCCATCCGCGTGGACTACCGGCGCGGCCGGGTGCTGCGGCGCCTGGCTGGCGAGGACCCGGACTTGAACCAGGAGTGGATCACCGACAAGGACCGCTTCGGCTTCCATTGGCAGACGGCGCCAGACCGGTTGCGCCGCCCGCTGGTCCGGCGCGGCGACCAACTGGTGGAGGTGTCCTGGCAGCAGGGCCTGGCCGCGGCCGCCCAGTTCTTGGGGGACGCCAAGCGCCCGGCGGTGCTGCCGGGCGGGCGCCTGACCCTTGAGGACGCCTACGCCTATTCGGTCTTCGCCCGCACGGTCTTGAAAACCGACTCGGTGGACTTCCGCGCCCGCCCATCCAGCCGCGAGGAGGCGCAGTTCCTGGCCCACTTCGTGGCCGGCGCCGGGCGAGGCGTTAGCCTGAACGACCTGGCGGCCGCCCCCGCGGTCCTCTTGGTCGGCTTCGAGCCGGAGGACGAGGGCGGCGTGGTTTTCCTGCGCCTGCGCGAGGCGGGGACCAAGGTTTACGCCATCGCGCCGTTCGCCTCGCGCGGGCTGAAGCGGCTGAACGCCGAGTTGCTGCCCGCGCCGCCCGGCGGGGAGGCGGCGGCTTTGGATCTTTTGTCCGATGCCGTTCCAGGGCTCCCAGCCCAGGCCGCGGCCGCGTTGGCCGGCGGGGTGATAGTGGTGGGCGAGCGCTTGGCGACCTCGCCCGGCGCGTACACGGCCGCGTTGGCAGCCGCCGAACGGCTCGGCGCGAAGCTGGCCTGGATCCCCCGGCGGGCGGGCGAACGCGCCGCCTTGGAGGCGGGCCTGTTGCCGGGCCTGGCGCCGGCGGGCCGGGCGCTTGGGCGCCTGGACCAAGAGGAGGCCAAGACGGTCTTCGGCGGCGCGTTGGACCTTGACGAGGGCTTGGACCTGCCGGGAATCATCGCGGCCGCCCAGGCGGGCGAGGTCGACACCTTGCTGGTGGGCGGCTTGGAGTTGACTGACTTGCCGTCGCCCAGGGCTGCCGCCCAGGCCTTCAAGGCCGCCAAGGTGGTGGCGTTGCAGGTGCGCGGCGAGGGCATCAGCCCGTGGGCGGACGTGGTCCTCCCAGTCGCCCCGCCGCAGGAAAAGGCCGGGACCTTCGTCAACTGGGAGGGCCGCCTCAGGCCGTTCCCGCAGGTTTTGACCTCGACGGCGCTCTCAGACGCCAAGGTGTTGCAGGCGCTGGCGGACCGGCTCGGGTTCGAGGCCCGGATCGGCGAGTTGGCCACCGCCCATCAAGTCCTCGACTGGCTGGGCGCCCCGGCCGAGCGCCTGCCGGCCCCGCAGGTGGCGCCCGCGGAAAAGCCGATCCCGGCGGCCGGCTCCGGCGAGGCGTTGCTGTCCACCTGGCACTATCTGGTGGACGACGCGGCGGGACTGGACGGCGAACCGAACCTGGCGGCATCGGCGCCCGCTCCGAGGGCCTTGCTCAGCGAGGCCACCGCCAAAGCGGTCGGCGTGGCGCCCGGCGACCAGCTTGAGATTTCGACCGCCGCCGGCTCGCTGACCTTGCCGGTCGCGATTGACGACCAATTGGCGGACGGCGTGGTCCACGCGCCCACCAAGTCCCCCGGCAGCTGGGTGCGGGTGCGGCTGGAGGCCGCCAGCGGCGACACCGTCCGAATAGCCGCGAGCGCGAAGGAGGCTCAGCCATGATCGCCAGTCTGCTTGCCGCCGCCGAACCGACCGATGTGGTGGCTGATTTCAGCCAGGACAACGGTTGGATCGTGGCGGGCAAAGCCGTCCTGATCCTGATTTGCGCGCTGGTCTCCGTGATCATCGCGATCTGGTTCGAGCGCAAGGTGATCGCGCGGCTCCAGCAGCGGGTCGGGCCGAACGTGCGCGGGCCGATGGGCTTGTTCCAACTGGTCTACGACGCGCTGAAGCTGTTCCTCAAAGAGGACATGAACGTCTCGCGGGCGGACAAGCTGACGTACATCGTGGCCCCCGGCCTGTCGGTGGCGGCCTCGTTGATGGTGTTCGCGGTCATTCCGATAGGCGGCCAGGTCACCATCCCGTGGACGGACATCTCCACGCCGCTGCAGTTGACGGACTTCCCGATGGCGGTGCTCTACATACTGGCCGTGACCGCTGTCGGGGTCTACGGCATCGTTCTCGGCGGCTGGTCCTCGCGGTCCACCTACTCGCTGCTCGGCTCCGTCCGGTCCACCGCCCAGATCATCTCCTACGAACTGGTCATGGGAATGAGCCTGGTGACCGTGTTCATCATGTCCGGGTCCATGTCGACCTCGACCATCGTGAGCTCGCAAAGCAAGCTGTGGTACGGGATCATGCTGGCCCCCAGCCTGCTGCTCTACATCATCTCCATGATCGGGGAGACGAACCGCCTGCCGTTCGACCTGCCGGAGGCGGAGGGCGAGCTGGTGGCGGGCTACATGACGGAGTACTCGTCCATGAAGTTCGCCTGGTTCTTCCTGGCGGAGTACATCAACATGCTGAACGTCTCGGCGGTCTGCACCACCCTGTTCCTGGGCGGTTGGCGGGCGCCTTGGCCGCTCAGCGCGATCGGGGACGGGGTGCTCAACACCGGCTATTGGACCATCCTGTGGTTCTTGGCCAAGACCTGGCTGCTGATGTTCGTGTTCGTGTGGGTGCGCGGCACCGTGGTCCGGCTCCGCTACGACCAGTTCATGCGGTTCGGCTGGAAGGGCCTGCTGCCGGTGGCGCTCGCCTGGATTGTGATCCTCACCTGCGTGCGGGCTATCGACCAGTTCACCAACTACCACTTCAACGCCTGGGCCGTGCCCATCTTGTCTTGGGCGGTGGTGGCGTTCATCGCCATCTGGTACTGGCCGGTGCCGGAACCGCCGGAGGAAGAGGCGCCTGCGGAGCCGGTCGAGGTCGACGCGTTCGCCGCCGGCTTCCCGGTGCCGCCGCTGCCCGGTCAGGTGCTCCCGCCGTCGCCCAGGGCCGGGCGCCTCGCGGTGGCGGTGACGGAGGAACTCGACCCGGTGCAGGTCGTCGAAATCAAGGAGGAGGAGCAATGAGCCCGCGTTCCAAATCGGCTCTTGACCCCAGCCGCAAGAAGAAGGGTTTCATCGGCTCGGGCGTGGCCCCGTGGGCCGGCTTCGGGGTGACGCTGCGGACCTTCTTCGAGAAACCGGTCACCGAGCAATACCCGTTCAAGGGCAAGTACCCGCCGCCGTTCCCGCGCTACCACGGCCGCCACCAGCTCAACCGCTACCCGGATGGCCTGGAGAAATGCGTGGGCTGCGAACTGTGCGCCTGGGCCTGCCCGGCGGACGCGATCTTTGTCGAGGCGGGCGCCAACACGCCGGAGGAGCAGTATTCGGCGGGCGAGCGTTACGGCAAGGTCTACCAAATCAACTACCTGCGCTGCATTTTCTGCGGCTTCTGCATTGAGGCGTGCCCAACCCGCGCGCTCACCATGACCACCTTCTACGAATTGTGCTCGCCGAACCGCGAGGACATGATCTACACCAAGGACCAGTTGCTGGCCCCGCCGGAGGAGGGGATGCTCGCGGCCCCGCATCCCATGGCCGAAGGCCTGGATGACGACGACTACTATTCCGGCGCGGTGACCGGCCCAACCCCCGGCCAAATCGACTGGGTCCGCCAGCGCCGTCCCGAGGATCCAACGCTGTTGGGCGCGCGCGCGGGCGGGGCCGCCGCCCAGACGGGAGGCGCGGCATGAACGCCGACCTGGCGATGAGCACCGCCGAACAATTCCTCTTCTGGATCGTGGGCCCCATCGTGGTGATGGGCGCCTCCGCCCTGTTGTTCTCCAAGCGGGCGGTCCTGACCGCCTGCTCGGTCATGGTCACCATGGTGGGCCTGGCGTTCTTGTATGTGGGGCTGGGTTCGCCGTTCCTGGGCGTGGTCCAGGTGGTGGTTTACACCGGCGCCATCATGATGCTGTTCGTGTTCGTGCTGATGCTGGTGGGCGTGGACGTGTCGGATTCGTTCATCGAGACGATCCGCGGCCAGCGCTGGCTGGGCGCCGTCTTCGGGCTGGGCCTGCTGGTGGTGCTCGCGGGCGCGGTCCTGCGCTCCACCTTCATCTCCCACGCGGGCGCGGACAGCCCGCGCGCCCTCGCCGAAGCCGGCAACGTGGGCGGCGTGGCGAACCTGCTGTTCTCCGATTTCGCGTTCACGTTGGAAATCACCGGCTGCCTGCTGATCGTGGCGGCCATGGGCGCGGTCATCTTGACCCACCGTGTCAAGCTGACCAAGCCGGTCACGCAGGCGGACATCATGACTATCAGGACCAAGCGCGGCCTGCGCCTGACGCCTCCGCCGGCGCCCGGCAACTACGCCCGCCACAACGCGGCGGACGTGCCCGCCATTGACGCGGAGGGGAAGGTCATCGAGGACTCGGTGCCCTCCTCGCTCAGGATGCGCGGCCAGGTGCACACCCTTCGGGGCTTGGCCCAAGACTTGTTGGAGGACCAAACCCCGCCGGTTCGCCGCCCCGACGCGGCGGAGTTGGCGCCGGGGGACCGACGGTTGCCCGATGCCGTGGCCGCCGAACCAGCCACCAGTTCAGACGCCGGTTCGGACGCCAAACCGGATGCCAAACCGGACGCCCAGGCGGGGGCCCCGCCGGGCGCGGGGCCGGGCGGCGAGGCGGAGGTGAAGCCATGAGCGTTTCGGCCTATCTGATCTTGGCCTCGGTCCTGTTCGTGATCGGGGCGGTCACCGTCCTGGTGCGGCGCAACTCGATTGTCGTGTTCATGGGAATCGAGTTGATGCTGAACGCGGCGAACCTGACCTTCCTGGCCTTTTCCCGCATGTGGGGCGATTTCGACGGCCAGTTGGCGGCCTTCTTCGTCATGGTGGTCGCCGCCGCGGAGGTGGTGGTGGGCTTGGCCATCATCGTGTCCCTGTTCCGCACCCGGCGCACAGTCAGCGTCGACGACGAGAATCTGTTGAGGCACTGACCAATGATCGACAACCTAGTTTTGACGGCGGCGTCCGCCGCGCCTGACCTTGGGGCTTCGACGGCGGCCCGGTGGAGTTGGCTGGTCATAGCCATACCGCTGCTCGGCGCGGGCTTCTTGCTGCTGGTGGGGCGAGCGGGCGACAAGTGGGGGCACCTGCTGGGCGTGATGGCATCGGCGGCGGCTTTCGGTGTGGCCGCCTGGGCGTTCTTCGACCTGCTGTCGCGGCCGGTGGAGACCCGCGTCCAGGACTTCGACTTGTTCGAATGGATCTCCGGCCCCTTCGGCCTGGACGTGGGGTTGCGGGTGGACCAATTGTCGCTGGCGTTTGTGCTGCTGGTGACGTTTGTGGGCACCCTGATCCACATCTATTCGATCGCGTACATGTCCCATGACAAGGACCGGCGGCGCTTCTTCGCCTACTTGAACCTGTTCGTGGCGGCCATGCTGCTGCTGGTGCTGGCCAACTCCTACCTGGTGTTGTTCATCGGCTGGGAGGGGGTCGGATTGGCCTCCTACCTGCTGATCGGGTTCTGGAACCAGCGCGAGGAGTACGCGGTGGCGGCCAAGAAGGCGTTCATCGCCAACCGGGTCGGGGACGTGGGGATGATCGTCGCGATGATGATCATGTACGCGGAGTTCGGCTCGCTGAGGTTTGACGCCGTCTTCGCTCAGGCCGAGGCCGTGCCCGCCTCCACGCTGACCTTGATCGGCCTGGCGCTGCTCCTGGCGGCCTGCGGCAAGTCGGCGCAGTTCCCGCTCCAATCCTGGCTGGGGGACGCCATGGCGGGCCCCACCCCGGTCTCCGCGCTGATCCACGCCGCGACCATGGTGACCGCCGGCGTCTACCTGGTGGTCCGGTCCGGCCCGATCTTTGAGCACACGCCCGGCGCGCGCCTGGCGGTGCTGATAGTGGGCGCCATCACCTTGCTGTACGGCGCGATTGTGGGCTGCGCCAAGGACGACATGAAGAAGGCCCTGGCCGCCTCCACCATGTCGCAGATCGGCTACATGATGCTGGCGGCGGGCCTTGGCCCGGTGGGCGCGGTCTTCGCGATCATGCACCTGCTCACGCACGGCTTCTTCAAGGCCGGGCTGTTCCTGGGCGCGGGCTCGGTGATGCACGCCATGCGGGACCAGGTCGACATGCGCCGGTTCGGGGCGCTCGACAAGTTCATGAAGGTGACTTGGCTGACGTTCATGATGGGCTGGCTGGCCATTTTGGGGGTGCCCCCGTTCGCGGGCTTCTTCTCCAAGGACAAGATCATCGAGCAGGCTTTCGTGGCCCCGGAGGGGCAGGTCTGGCAGGGCTGGGTCTTCGGCCTGGTCGCGCTGTTCGGCGCCGGCATCACCGCCTTCTACATGTCCAGGCTGTTCTTCATGGTGTTCTACGGCAAGGCCCGCTGGACGGACGACCAGCACCCGCATGAGAGCCCCCGCCTGATGACGGTGCCCATGATCGTCCTGGCGCTGGGCTCGGTCTTCCTCGGCCTGATCTTGACGCTGGTCAAGTTCGACGAGTACCTGGCGCCCGCGCTGGTCCCCGGCCACCACGGCGAGCCGGTCGTCAACGCCTATGTGATCATGGGCGCGACCTTGGCGTTGGTGGTGGTGGGCGCCTGGATCGCCTGGGTCAGGTTCGGCTCGGCGAAGGCGAACATCCCGGTCCTGCCGCCGGCGGCGGACGGGCTGGTCCGGGCCGCGCGGGCGGACCTGTACCAGGACACCGTCAACCACGCCCTGTTCGTCCGCCCCGGCCAGGCGTTGGTCCGCGTGGCCGTCAAAGCCGACGATGACGTGGTGGACGGCGGCGTGCGCGGCTTGGCCTGGCTGCTCCAAGGCGTGGGCGGCTTGGTCGCCCGGCTCCAAAACGGATTCGCGCGTTCCTACGCGGCGACCATGCTGGCGGGCGTGATCCTTCTGGCCGCAATTGTCCTGGCCGGCCGGATGTGAGGAGTAAAGAGGAATGACCATGCAGAATTTCCCCTGGCTCACGGTGTTGATCGCCGCGCCCAGCGTTGGCGCGCTGATCGTCTGGCTGGGCGGCGGCGCGATCCGGCGCTACGCCCGCCACATCGCCTTCGTCTGGTCTTTGCTGATCGCGGCGGCCGCGTTTGTGATGGCCACCGAGTTCGAGAGTTGGAACGGCGACATCCAGTTCGCGCAGCGGGTCGAGTGGATCCCCTCGTTCGGCGTCTCCTACGCGGTGGGCGTCAACGGTGTTGGCCTGCTGCTGATCCTGCTGTCCGCGCTGCTGGTGCCGATTGTGCTGCTGGCGGCCTGGCGGGAGCAGTCCTCCCCGGCCAAACAGGCTCATTACGCGGCGCTGGTGCTCTTCCTGGAGACGTTCATGATCGCGGTGTTCGCCGCCCGGGACGTGTTCTTCTTCTACCTCCTGTTCGAGGCGATGCTGATCCCGGTCTACTTCCTGATCGGCTCGTTCGGCGGCCCGAACGCCAAGAAGGCGGCTTTGAAGTTCCTGCTCTATTCGCTGGCGGGCGGCCTGATCATGCTGGCGGGCGTGATCGCGGTGTGGACCCAGGGCCCGGGCGGCCCGGAGGGCTTCATGATCGACTCGCTGGTCGGCGCGGATTGGGGCTCTGCCCAGGCCGAGCGCTTGATCTTCCTGTCCTTCTTCGTGGCTTTTGCGGTCAAGGCGCCCATGTTCCCGGTGCACACCTGGCTGCCGGACGCCGCCCAGGCCGCCAAGCCCGGAACCTCCGTTCTGCTGGTGGGGGTCTTGGACAAGGTCGGCACGTTTGGGATGGTGGCGCTCTGCCTGCCCATGTTCCCGGAGGCGTCCCGGTGGGCCGCCCCCGTGATTGTGGTCCTGGCCGTGGTCTCGATCTTCTGGGGCGCGTTCCTGGCCTTGGGCCAGAAGGACATCCTGCGGATGATCGCGTACACCTCCGTCTCCCACTTCGGCTTCATTGTGCTGGGCATCTTCGCGTTCACGGAGACGGCCGAATTCGGGTCGGCCTTCTACATGTTCAACCACGGCCTTTCGACCGGGGCCTTGTTCCTGCTGGCGGGCTTCTTGATCGCCCGGCGCGGCACGCAGGACATGACGTTGATGGGGCCGGGTTTGCAGCGCACCACGCCGCTGTTGGGCGGCACTTTCCTGGTGGTGGGCCTGTCCGCGCTGGCGTTGCCCGGCCTGTCGCCCTTCGTTTCCGAGTTCATGGTGCTGATCGGCACCTATGAGCGCCTCCCCGTGGCGGCGGTGATCTCGGCTTTGGGCGTCATCATGGCGGCCCTGTACATCTTGATCGCCTATCAGAAGATCTTCACCGGCCCGGTCCGCGAGGACCTGGCCGGGACCCGCGACCTGGGCGCGCGCGAACTGTGGGTGGTCGGGCCGCTGATCTTCCTGATGCTGCTGCTCGGCTTCTGCCCCCGGCCCGCCACGGACTTGTTGGAGTGGCCGGCGGCCCAAGTGGTCCAACAGGTCCACGAGGTCCAAGTCGCCGACCAGGCGGCTGACGAAGATGACTTAGTGGGCGTCGAAGAGGAAGGAGACCAGCCATGAGCCCCACCTCCCCGACTCCGGAGATTCTCATCGACTGGACAACTCTCAGCCCGGTGCTGATCGTCTTGGGCGCGGCGGTCCTGTCAACTTTGATTGAGGCGGTCGGCGCCCGCAAGGCCCGTTCGGGCGTGGCGGAGCAGCCCGCCTACCTGCGCGTGGTCCAGGCCGGCGTGGCCCTGCTGGCGGTGGCCGCCGCGGGCCTGATGGCGTTGCGCCTGGCGCTCGAATCCGAATCCTCCATTGGCGAGAACGGCGACGGCGCCGTCCTGGTCGACCCGATGACGCTCTACCTCCAGTTGGCGATCGCCACCTGCGCGCTGATCGGCTTGCTGGTGATCGCCGACCGCACCGTCCAGGGCGAGGACGCGTTCGCGCCGCAGGCGGCGGCGGTCCCCGGCTCGGAATATGAGGCGAAGGCGCGCGGACGCGGCATGACCCAAACCGACGTCTTCCCGCTGGTGCTGTTCGCCACCGGCGGCATGATGCTGTTCCCGGCGGCGGCGGACTTGATCACCATGTTCGTGGCTCTCGAAGTGCTGTCGCTGCCGCTCTATTTGCTGGCGGGCTTGGCACGGCATCGGCGGCTGTTGTCGCAGGAGGCGTCCCTGAAGTACTTCCTGCTGGGAGCCTTCGGCTCGGCTTTCTTCCTGTTCGGCGCGGCCTGGGTGTACGGGGCGACGGGGGCGCTGAAGCTGACCGAGATCGGGGCGGCCATGGCCGTACCGACCGGGCTGGACCCGTTGCTGGTGGTCGGCCTGGTGCTGATCCTGGTCGGCCTGCTGTTCAAGGTCGGGGCGGTGCCGTTCCACTCTTGGACGCCGGACGTGTACCAGGGCGCGCCCACGCCGATCACCGGCTTCATGGCGGCCTGCACCAAGATCGCGGCGTTCGGGGCGCTACTGCGGGTGCTGTACGCGGTCGCGCCCGCGCTGACCTGGGACTTGAAACCGGTCTTGTGGACGGTGGCGATCCTGACCATGGTGGTGGGCACCGTGGTCGGCCTGGTCCAAAAGGACGTCAAGCGGATGTTGGCGTATTCGGCGATCGCCCATGCGGGCTTCATCCTGGTGGGCGTGGTGGCCTGGACCTCCGAGGGCCTGTCCGGCTCGCTGTTCTACCTGTTCACCTACGGGGTGGCCACGGTGGGCGGCTTCGGCGTGATCGCCTTGGTGCGGGAGGTGGACCCGGAGGGCCACATGCGCGGCGAGGCGACCGGCCTGGACCAATGGCGGGGCTTGGGCAAACGCTCGCCGGTGCTGGCCGGGGCTTTCGCGCTCTTCCTGCTGTCCTTCGCGGGCATCCCGCTGACCTCGGGGTTCGTGGGCAAGTTCGCGGTCTTCGCGGCCGCGTTCGGGGCGGGCGCCTCCGCCTTGGCGATCATCGGCCTGGCCTGCTCCGCGGCGGCGGCGTTCTTCTACGCCCGCGTGATCGTGGCGATGTTCTTCGAGTCGCCGCCGGATGACGGCGCCTTGGCGGTCAGCGGCGTGGGGATCGGGGTGCGGACCCTGGGACTCACCCAACTAGCGGTGGCCGTGTCGCTGGCGTTCACGCTGGCGCTGGGCGTGGTGCCGGGCTGGTTCTTGAACTTCACCCGAGGCCTGGCCCAACTGCTCTCCTAAGGCGCCTGATCGGGACTCACAACCAGACGAACCCCGGCGTTCGCCGCGCAGTGTGGTTTTTCCATCCGGCCGGCCCCGCACAATGCGGGTTCGCATCCGGCCGGCCCCGCCGAACGCCTGCCGAACGCCCGAATGTAGGATTCTGTCTGGCGTGCGGCGCACGCGGCCAGATGGAATCCCACACTCGGCGGGTTCTACCAACTGAATTCCTACACTCGACGGTTCTACCAGACAAAGTCCCACACTCGGCGGGTTCGACCAGATGAATTCTTACACTCGACGGCGAATGTAGGATTTTATCTGGCTTGCGGCCGCGAATGTAGGATTCTGTCTGGCTTGCGGTCGCGAATGTAGAATTCCATCTGGTGCGGGCCCGCGAATGTATGATTCTGTCTTCCCGCCGACACGGGCCGCGTTCCTGACCAGGTAGGACGCAAACCAGCGCAAGATGAAATCCTACGCTCGGCGCTGGCGGCCAGATAAGATCCCACACTCGACGGGTTCTACCAGATATAGTCCTACACTCGATGGCGAATGTAGGATTCTATCTTGCCCAACTATTCGAATGTAGGATTCACTCTGGCCAAACGGCCTAGGGTAGGGCCCTGTCTTTGAGAGGGATTTCAGTATCCCCTAGCCACGAGCGCCGACGCCGTCGACTGCGAGCTGACACTCTACGATCGGGACTCGGACCCAGACGGAATCCACCTTTCGCGGTCGAGTGTCGCTCTGCCATGCCCCTCTTTGGTCTTGTCTGCCTATCCCGCGTCGGCCAACTCTGGATCCCGAGCTTCGAGCGTCCCAAGGTCCGCCTCGGCTTCCGCCGACCACTTGACGGCGGTTGAGGGCTCCTCACCCCGCCGCTCGGGCGGCTTGGGGGCCGCTCTCATCAGGGCATGAGGCCCCAGCCGGCCGCTGACATAAGATAGAGCGTTATGGCATCCTCCCGGCCCGCTGTCGCCTTGGGCGATCCGTCGTTGGACGCAGCAATCGGCGCTGGGATGGACCGGGTGGAGGCGAAGCTGGCCTTGACGGTCGACTCGCCGGACCAGTTGGTGGCGGACGCCTCTGCGCATCTGCTCCGGTCTGGCGGGAAGCGACTGCGGCCGCTGCTTGTCCTTCTGGCTTCGAGCCTGGGTCGCGGCATTGACGACCAGGTGGTGGACGCGGCCGTGGTGGTGGAGCTCACCCACCTCGCGTCGCTGTACCACGACGACGTGATGGACGCCGCCCCTCTGCGGCGCGGCGCGCCCTCCGCGCATGAAGCCTTCGGACCCTCGGTCGCCATCCTGACAGGCGACCTCCTGTTCGCCAAGGCGTCGCAGATCGTGGCGGGCCTGGGACCGGAAATGGTCCGGCTGCAGGCGGAGACGTTCGAGCGGCTGTGCCTGGGCCAAATCCATGAGACGGTGGGCCCGCGCGGGGAGGACGACCCGGTGGCGTTCCACCTCCAGGTGTTGGCGGACAAGACGGGCGCCCTGATCGCCACTTCCGCCCGCTTCGGGGCGTTGCTGGGCGGCTGCCCGCCCGCAATCGTGGAGGCGCTGGTCGGCTACGGGGAGGCGGTCGGGGTGGCCTTCCAGTTGGCGGACGACATCATTGACTTGACCTCCCCGGCCGAGGTGACGGGCAAGACCCCGGGCACCGACTTGCGCGAGGGCGTGCCGACCATGCCGCAGTTGCTGGTCCAGGCGGCGGCCCGCCGCGACTTGGCGGACGGCGTGGCGGGCAGCCCGGACGTGGCTTTGGCCAACGCGATCGAGGGCGACCTGTCCGGCGATGCCGCGCTGGCGGCGGTGGTGGACCAACTGCGGGCCAACCCGGCCCTTGAGGAATCCCGCCGCATAGCCACAACGTGGGCGAACCGCGCGGTCGCGGAACTGGCTCCGCTCCCGAAGGGCCCGGTCCGCCGCGCCCTGACGGACATAGCGGACCTCTTCGTAAGCCGCCTCTCCTAACCCGGGAACCCGGGAACCCGGGAACCCGGGGACACGGGAAGGCGGGGACGGTCCTTCCGCCCACACGGCGGGGACACGCCCGCCCGATGCCGTCCGCCGTCCGCGCCGCGTCAAGTCGCGCCGGCGTTGTTCAGCCCGGGCGGTGACGGCGGTAGCGTTCCAGTTTGTAGGCTTCGAGGGCTTCGAGGGTGGACCGCCACCGGCCGCGCTGGTCAAGACTGGCTTGCAGGCGACCTCTGATTGCGGCCTGCCTCAAGGCCGCCAGCGACATGGACTGGTCCGCCAACGCCGACAGCGGGACCAGGTCGTCGGCGTTGGAGATCGTGGGCAGGAGCGAGTTCAGCGAGGCGATGGCGCGCCGGGCGATGATTTCGGCCAACGGGTCCGCGTCCCCGGCGTCGGCTTTGGCCAGCGCGGCCAGGTAGCGGCGGCGCTGCGTTTTCAGGATCACCACCGGGGGCCAGCCCAAACGCACCATGATCAGATTCAACAGCAGTCTTCCGGTGCGCCCGTTGCCATCCAAGAACGGATGGATGCGTTCGAACTCGGCGTGCCAGGCGGCCACCATCCGCGGGCCGTCCGGCAGCGCGGCCTTCCCGGAGAGCAGGTCCGAACCCGCCTTGTTCACCCGTGACACCCATCCATCGAGCATGGAAGGCACCAGCGGGAACATGGGCGGCTTCATCCCGCCGGGAAACGCCGCGATCTCATGGCGGCGGAAACTGCCAGGCGATTCCGACTCCTTGGCCGCCGGGTTAGGGGCCACGCCCCACACGTGACGCATTGCGAGGTGATGGACCTCGCGGACCTCGGTCAACGCGACAATTTGGTCATGTTCCCAGGCCCGTTCGGCGCCGGCCTGCCCATAGACCCAAGTCGCGGCCTCGCCGTAGCCTAGGACCTCCAGGTAGTCCTTGATTTCCCTGGCGCCCACGGCGCGGCCCTGATCCAGCAAAGCCTGGACCTCGCGCAGGATCAAAGTGTTGCCCTCGACGGCCGTCGAATGGTGCACCTCCATGTGCCAGAGCTCGCTCCACGAAGGGCGCGCCTCCTCGACGGGCGGCAGGCCGCCATGCGCTCTCAAGTCGGCCATCGCGGAGGCGAACTGGTCGAACACCGCCTCACGCGAAGGGCGCCCGCGGCCCCGAAGGGAATTTGTCACAGTCCGAGCATATCTAAAAGAACACAACACTTTCGTCGAAGGCCCCCCGTCGCGCGTCCCCGGCCCAGTTCACGATGCCGTTCGCGGCGCCATGCCCCCAGGTCCGCTTGGTCTTCGGGCGGGGCCGGGGACGCCCGCAGAAACGGCGGCAAATGGAAATATGCGCCGTCCCCATTCCCGACTCCAGAAATACGTACGCAAGTCAGGCGGGGACCGGGAAACGCCTCATCAAAACCCCGGGGCCTCCTTGGAAGCTGAGCCCGCCGCGGTGTTCGCTGCCAGCGGCCAGATGCCGTTATCAGCGA
>JAITFE010000020.1 GCA_031281585.1 Bifidobacteriaceae bacterium
GAACCACCCCGATTATGCGAAGACCCAAACCCTCCGCGAGGCCCCCACCAGCCCCAACGCCCGCCACTTCACATAACGAAGAACCTCACATCAGACGAGTTATGTGAACTCAACATAACTCGTCGATGGCGCTGTCGGAGCCCAGCGTGACCTCGAAACCGGCCCACTCTCCGGAGGCGGTCTCTAGAATGCAGTCCACCTCGTCGCGGCTGTCATGGGACCGGTAATGGAACGCGGTCGCGTCGCACGCCTCCGCGTAAGCGCGAATGTCGTGGACGGTGAGCGACTCGAAGAGCAGCCCGGCGGTCGCGATGTCAAGGCACCCCCGCTTGCCGACGCGGGCCCCGATAGGATTCGGGAGGCAACAGCCGATGGTTTCAATGGCGGGGAAGGGCAACGATGTCTGATGTCGACCGAGGGTTGGACGAGATCGCGGAAGGGCTAGTCCGGGAAGGCGCGGCGCGTCTGCACAGCCGCTTGGCGGATTACGGGCGGGCGGCCCGCTACGACGGCCCTTGCCCGCGTTGCGGGCATTCGCTGAGCCAGACCCGTCCGGTCTCGTTGATCGTGTTCGGGATGCGAGGCGGGGCGGCGGCGGAGCCGCCTGGCTACGCGGACTTCGCCTGCGACTGCGGCTTGGAGGCGGCCGGCGGCGGGTGTGGCGCCACTTTTTCGCTTGAACTCGACGGGGAGCCGGCGTGAACGGGCCGTCCGATGATCTCCCGGACGCGCCCGCCCCGACCCCGGCTCTAGGCGGGCCGCGCCCGACGGGCCGGGACCAGGAGGCGTGGGCCAGGTTCGCCTCGGATGCGCCGGCGCGCCTGGCCAACGCGGTGCGGGTGTGGCGGAACGGGTATGTCTTGTTGCTCACCGGATTGGGAGCCCTCGCGGTGGCGGCCGCTTCGCTTCTGGCGGATCAGGAGGCGGCGCTCGTGTGGCGGGTGGTGCTGACGTCGCTGCTGGGCGCGGCGATGGCTTGCGCGGGCGGGGCGTTGTGGATGTCGATGTCTTCGGAAGTCAGGATGAAAACCGATTTGGTCGGCCTCCGCGAGATCGTGGACTCGCATTTGAGTTTCGAGCAGTACCTAGTGGACGAAGCCGGGATAGGGATGTTGCGGCTGCGCCGTTCGCACTGGTGGGCCGGGTTGGCCGCCGTGTTGGGTTTGGCCGCTTCGCTGTGCTTGTTCTGGGTGGGAGCATGACCGGCGCCTCCGGGCACCGGATCCCCGGAGAGAGTCCCGTGTGAGCGTCGCCGGCGAGGAGCCGTACACTGTCAACGACGTGCGCCAGATCCTGGCCGAGTTGGGGGCCGACGACCCAGACCGATCGGTGGTCGCTTGGCATCTAGCCGACCTGTTGTCTGACGTGGGTGTGGCCGACGAAGATCACGGGATCCTGGCGGAGTCGGCCGAGGTTGCGGAAAGCGTCATCGCCGAACTGGGGAAGAACGCCCCGGAGCGGGCCGGCCTGATGGCTGACTTGGCCATAACCCTGTGGGCGTGGTGGGAGATGACGTCCGACGAGGCCGTCTTGGCCCGCTGTGTCGACACGCTCAGGTCGGCGTTGGAGTTCGCCGACAACCCGGCGTCTGGCGAGGCCGTTATCGAGGTCGACGACAGCACGCTCAGGAGCGACATCGCCACCAACTTGGCCGGCGCACTGGCGGCCCGCTTCGACTTGTTCGGAAATCCGGCGGACCGGCTAGACGCCCTCGCGCTCTTGCGCGAGGCGTTGGAGTGCACGAACCTAACCGGCGAGCAGAGGGCGACGATCGAGGCGGACATATCGGTTGCCCTGGGCAGAAGCGACGTCCCCGAAAGGGACATCGGACGGGCTGTGGAGTTCGCGCGCCGAGCCGTCGCGGACGGCGACCCGGAATCCCCGGAGCATCCCATGCGGTTGATCCTGCTCGGGAACTCCCTTGTGGCGTTGAACGCCGCGACGCGCGCCGCGGCGGACCTCGACGACGGCATAGCCCTCCTCGAGGAGGGGCTTTGCGGCATCGGTCCAGAACACAAGGACTTCGCGGGCTATTGCGGGAACTTGATGCTGGCGTACCGGGCGCGCTACTTCCAGACGGGCCGGTTGGTGGATCTCCGCATCGCGTCGGACCTCGTGGCGACCGCCGTCGGCGCGTTGAAACCGGGCAGCCCGGACCGCTGCCACGTGTTCACCTGCGCGGGTACTGCGGTGCGGGAACTCGCGTTGCAGTCAGGCGAGCCCGGCGGCCTTGTCAGCGCCGTAAGCCTGTTCCGGACCGCTGTCGACGCCGCCGTCGCGGGCAGCGCGGCACGGTCGATGGCCGTGATCGACCTCTCGGCCACGTTGCGCGACGCTGCCGACGCCGACGTGTCGGCCCGGCGGGAAACCCTAGACGAGGCGGTCGCGGTCGCCGAGTCTGAGATCGCGGTCGTGCCGGAGGACACCGGCCTGCGGCCTGCGGTCCTGGCCACGGCGGCGAACGCCTACCGGGACAGGTTCCGGTGTTTCGGCGACCGCGGGGACCTGGACAGCGCGCTCGGTTTGGCACAGGAGGCGGTCGATGGGACAAAGCCGGGCGACCCGGACAAAGCCCGCCGGCTGACGAACCTGGCCGTGCTGATGTCCGACCGGTACGAGGAATACCTGAGCTTGGACGACCTGGACGTCGCCATCGACCTGTACGAGCAGGCCCTGGCGGAGGACGACCCGGCCTACGGCAGAACAGAAGAACGCTGGTCGAATCTGGCCCAGGCGCTGCGGGAACGGTTCGGGGAGACGGGAGACGTCGCCGACCTCGGCCATTCGGTCCGCCTCGGCAAACGCATCCTGGCTCGTGTGACCCCAGGCTCGCCCTCCCGCCCGGACTTCGCCACCACGGTGGCGAACGCCTTGGCCGAACGGTTCGGCGCGACGCGGCGCCTGGCGGATTTGGACGAAGCGCTCGGGTACTACCGTATGGCGGTCGACAGCTCTAGAGACAGGACAAGCCTGTGGGCTGGATACGCGATGAACCTGGGTTTGGCTCTGGCCCAGCGGGCGGTCGTCGGAGACGACGCAGGCATGATGGAAGAGGCCGTCTCGTGGATGGAACAGTCGATCGGCGCCAGCCCGGCCGGCGCACGGGACCGGGCGATGCGGTTGTCGAACGCCGCAGACGTGTGGCGGATGCGGGCGGAGGCCGGCCTCGACACCCGCCCATCACACAGTTTGGAGAAGGCGATCGCGTTGGGAAGAGAAGCGCTCGGCATGGTTGGAGCCGACGACCCGGACCGTTTGCAAGTGATGTCGAACCTCGCGCTCGCGATGCGCCTCAAAGCCGCAGGCTCGGACGACCGCGGGCTGGCCGACGCGGCGCGGGCTCTTCAGCGGGACGCGACCGCCCTGCCGGTGGCCCGCGCCCACGAGCGGTTCGAGCAGGCCGCCCGGTGGGCGTATTGGGCGCAGGCCGATGGCTTGGCGGACGAGGCGGTGGAAGCCTACGGCCAAGCGGCCGGTTTGGTCCCGCAGACCGTTTGGCGGGGCCTTTCGGTCCCGGAGCGTCTCGCGGTCGCGGCCGATGTGGCGGCGGTGATCGGTGACGGGGTCGTGTGCGCGGCCGAGGCGGGAGACTTCGCCCGTTCGCTGGCGTGGGCCGACGTGGCGAAGTCGGTGGTGTGGGCGCAGTTGGCGGCGACCCCCGGGGATGCCGAGGAGGCGGGTTTGACCGAGCGTGAACGCAAGGCCGCAGTCTTCGGTGTGTTCGAGGGGAGCCTTCTTGTGCTCCGCAGCTCGCCCGGCGACGACGGGTCAGCGGTGGCTGACTCGTCTGGCTCGGAGGCCAGGCCGACTTCGGGCGACATTTTGGCAAGGCACCGGGCCGCCCGCGCCATGGACCGGGGCGAGCCCCCGGCGGTGCTCGATCTCGGGTTGTACGAGGCGTTCGCACCGGAGGGGTGGGTTGTGACGTTGGCCCATTCGACCAGCGTGGACCGCATGGTCGCTGTCCTGGCCGGCCCGGACGACCGCCGCGAGGCGATCGCGTTGGGTGCCGGCCGGGAAGAGATCCGGGCGTGGCTCGGTTTGCACCGCTCGGCGCAGGGCCGGGCGCTGGTGGCACCCGTCGCCGCCAGGAGGTCGTTCTTGGACCTCTTGGGATCCCTGTGGCGGCATGTCGCGGGGCCGGTGGTCGCGAGGATCGGCGCGGACCTCCCCGAGGGAGGCGCCGGACAGACGCGGACGGCCGCCCCGGCTGTGGGGCGCGTGTGGTGGCAGCCGGTCGGCGACCTCGCCGGGCTCCCGTGGCACGCCGCGGGGATTTACCCCCGCAACGCGCGTCAAGCTGAGACCTGGCCTCCCGACGACCAGCGCAACATGCCGTCCCTGGCTGTGTCGTCGTATCTGCGGCGTGTCGCGGACCTGGCCAAGCTAAGCCGCCGCGAGGAGGTTGGCCCGGTCCGGCTCCTGCTGGCCGCCGTCGACCGCGCTGACGGCGAGGAATGCCCCGCTCCGTCGGGCGACTCGGCGATGATAGCCGCCGAGGCCGAAACCGTGGGCAGGGCGTCCGAGATCCCGGTGACCAGCCTGGTGGGGACTGGGGCGCTGATCGGAAGGTTCCTGGAGGCGTTGCCGGGACACCAGGTGCTCCACCTTGCCGCCCACGGCCACCGCGACCGGGAACGGCCGTTCGAGTCCGGCGTGAACCTGGCCGATGGGGTTTTGTCGTTGGCGCGGCTGGCCGGGGTCGGTTTGGCCGACGCCCGGCTCGCGGTGACGTTGGCCTGCGACTCCGGCACGGAAGTCGAGACGGTCCCCGATGAGGCGTTGAACCTGGTGGGAGCGTTGGAGGCCGCTGGTTTCCGCAGCGTGGTCGGCGCTTTGACAGGCGTCGCCGGGGCAGCGGCCATCAAGGTGGCCGAAGCTGTCCACCGCGAACTCGGGCAGGCCGACGCGGAAGCCGTCGCACGGGTCCCCAGTGCGGTCCACGGCGCTGTCGAACGCATTCGCCGGTCAAGTCCGGAGATCATGGCGAACCCGTTCTATTGGGCGCCGATCGCCCATTTCCAAGCCTGACACTCCATCCCCGCCTCCTGCGGAGCCCCGGTTCCCGCAGAAATGGCTCCACGGCTGAGCCTGTGGCGAACGCCATCGAAGCGCGAGAGGCTCGCGAGCCCTCGCCCACCCGCCTGGCTCGCGCGCCTGCTCGATCCTCCGCACAGCCTCGTGGCGGGCGGAATCCGGGGCCGGCACCCGCTGTCGTTCAGCCGCGGTCTTACCATTGGGGCGGCCGGTTCTCGCACTTGATGGGGATCCTCGCCAGTTGTTTGGCACCCGCTTGCGGGCGATCCGGAAAGGCCCGAGGAGAAGCGCCAACTCGTTCCTCGATTCGGCGGTGCACCCCTTCGAGCGATTCGACGCCCAAGAGGTATGGCCTATCCGGATCTGTTGCCGCGCCCGACCACATCAGCGTTGCTGACCTGCGGCCTTGGCCTTGCTGGATGGTGCAGGGGTGCGCCCGGGTCAGGTGGAGCAAGAGCCCATCGAACGACACTACCGAGTCCACGAGTTCGTTCGCGGACAAGCCGCGTTTGCCCAAGCGGGCGGCCTGGTCGCCAAGCAGGCCAAGAGCCGCAAGGCCCGGGCCGTCCCCATCCTGGAGGCGTTGGACCCCGCGCTCCGCCGGCTCGCCGCGGGCAACGCCCCCGAGGCCAGGCTCCTGGCCAGCCCGCGCGGCGGGGCCATGGCCACCGCCGCCGCGCGCGACGCCCCCGGCTGGGAGGCCACGGTCGCCGCCCAGGGGCTGCAAGTATTGCCCGCACACGCCGAACCGCCCAAGGCAAGAGTGAAAGAACACGGAAAACAGGCCCACAAATGTACGAGCTAAAAGTCATCCACCGGTCGGGCTGGCGGGATTTGAACCCACGACCCCTTGACCCCCAGTCAAGTGCGCTACCAAACTGCGCCACAGCCCGTCAAGGCGTTCCATTCCGCGGGCGCGGCCAAGAACACCAGGGCACGAGCCTAGCGCATGACCTGGGCCACGACCCAACAGCGGGGCCGCGTCAGACCACGGTCAGTGTGACCGTGGACCCCTTCGGGACGGTCTTGCCCGGCTCGGGGTCCTGGGCCTGGACAATGTTCAGGAACTGGCCGATCGGCACCCGCTTGACCGCCAACAGGCCGCGTTGCTCCAGCGCCGCGACCGCGGCCTCGTACGTCAGGCCGGTGACCTTGGGCACTTCGACCGGGGGCATTCCACGGGACACGATCACCGTGACGGTGCGACCGCGGAAGCTGTCCCCCTGGGCCCCGGGCTCTTGGCTGATGATCAGGCCCTCTGCCACTTCTTCGGAGTATTCCGGGTCGCCCGGCTCCACCGTCAACTCCAATTCGGCCACGGCCTCCAACGCCTGGTCGAGCGTCTTCCCCCGCAGGTCCGGCACCACCACCGGCTCGGGTCCCTTGCTGACCGTCAGAGTGATCGGCTCGTGGTGCGGCACGGTCGCGCCGCCGTTGGGCGTCACCTCTATCACAACCCCTTCGGGGATGGTCGTGTGGTAGACGCCGTCCTCGGTCACCTTCCCGTCGAGCCCGGCCGCGGACAGTTCGGCCTGGGCGTCCGCCGCCGACTGCCCCACGATCCCGGTCTCCGGCACGGTCGCCTCCCGCACGCCCTTTGAGACCACCAGGTCCACAATGGTGCCCGGCTTGACCCTGGCGCCCTCCTCGCGCGAGGCGCTGATGACAACCCCCTCGGCGACCTCGTCGGAGAAGTCGGTCGCCACCTTCGCCGCCAGGTCCCGCGCCTTCAGGGCCGCGTCCGCGTCCGCTTGGGGCAGCCCCTCCAGGCGGGGCACCGCCACCAGCGAACCCGGCCCGTGCTCGAAGTACCAGTAGAGGGTCCCGCCGGCCCCGCCGCCCAGCACCAGCAGAGCGGCCAGCACAAACCACAGCGCCCGATGCCGTCTCCGCCGCCCCGGCACACCCCTCGCCGCCGGGGGGATGACGGGGGGGATCGTCGGGGGAATCTTGGCGAGCGGCAGCGCCTGGGTGCCGCCCGTGCCGGAACCCGGCGGCGCGGTGGGCACCGGGTCGGTGGAATCGTCCACAGGACCGGGCGCGGCGCCGGCGTTGTCGGGGGCTGGGGGCGCGGCGACGGCATCGGGCAACTGCTCGAATTCGCCTTCCTCGAGGGGCGGGACCACCGCCGCTTCGGGGACGCGTTCCGCGATTTCGGGGGGCAGCCCGGCGCGCACCGCCCGGATCAGCGCCAACCCGGCGGTGGCGTCCTCGGGGCGGTGGGCCGGGTCCTTGGCGGTGAAGGCCAAAACCAGGGAGTCGATCTCTTGGGGGAGCCAGCCGACCCGGCTGGAGGGCGGGGGGAACTCGGCGTGGACGTGCTGGAAGGCGACCTGGATGGGCGCGTCCGCGACAAAGGGCTGGGTGCCGGTCAGCAATTCGAACAAGACCACGCCCACGGCGTAGACGTCGGCGCGTTTGTCGGCCACGCCCTCGGCGATCAACTCGGGGGAGAGATAGGCGACGGTGCCCAGCACCACGCCGGAGGAGGCGGCGGTGACTTCGGAGACGGCCCGGGCCAGGCCGAAGTCGGCGACTTTGACCTGCCCGGAGCGGGTGATCAGGATGTTCTCCGGCTTGATGTCGCGGTGGACAAAGCCGGCGGTGTGGGCCACGGCCAGGGCCTGGAGCACCTGGATGGTGAAGTCCAAGGCCTTCCCCACGCTCGGGAGGCCGGAGGAGAGCATCAGGGTGCGCAAGTTCGGCCCGTCGACCAGTTCCATGACGAGGTAGGGCGCCTCGCCCCACGTCCCTTGGTCGTGGACGGAGACAATCCCCGGGTCGATCAACCGAGCGGCGGCGCGCGCCTCGCGGCGGAACCGGTCCACGAACCGGGGGCCTTCGGCCAAATGCGGGTGGAGGATCTTGACCGCCACGGGACGGTCCAGCCGCATGTCGGTCGCCTGGTAGACCGTGGCCATCCCGCCCCGCGCCAGCCGCGCGTCGATCCGGTAGCGGCCGTCTATGATCTGGCCGAGCATTGGATCCGACGGGGTGGATGTCACGTGCGCGAGTCTACGGCGTGTGGCCTCGAAGAGCCTACGCACGCGCCGGGGCGAGGAACCAATCCGCTATTTCGCGGACGGTTTCGCGGCCCTTGGGGTCCAAGGTCGAGGATTCGAGGGCTTCGAACGCCTGGTTGCGGCGGTCTTGGATCATTTGCTCCAGTTGGTCCACGGCGCCGGAGGATTGGATGATCCCCTGCAGATGGCGGACCCTGGCCCCCACCGGCGGGGCGTCTCCGCGCAGGAGCGCCCCGGTGAAGGCCCGCCGGTCTTTCGGGTCGAGCAGTCGCATGGTCAGGCCGACCAGGACCGTCCGTTTCCCGTCGACCAGGTCTTGGCCGACGGGTTTGCCGGACACCTCCGGGTCGCCGAGCGCCCCGATCAGGTCGTCTTTGAGCTGGTAGGCCTCGCCGAGCAGCAGTCCGACCCCCATCATGGTGTCCACTTCGGCTCTGGGCGCTCCGGCGCCCGCCGCGCCGAACGCCAGCGGCGTGCCGGCCAGGTAGCGGGCCGTCTTGGTCCGGATGGTGTCGAGCGCGTTTTGGATGACCTTTTCCGGGTCGTCCATGCCGGGCATGTAAGGGAGGATCGTGTCGAGCGACTGGCCCATCAGCTGTTCGACACGGGTCAGTTGGTGCAACGAGACCAGGTAGTCGACCATTTCGCCGCCCACGCCGTCAAGCGCTTGGTAGAACAAGTCCCCGGAGGCGGCCAGCAGGCAGTCGCCAATCATCAGCGCCAGGCAACGGCCCATGCGCGCCGGTTCGCCCAGCCAATTCGAGTCGTGGTGAACCCCGGCGTAATAACGGTGCAACGAACTCCGCCCGCGGCGGGTGGCGGAGCGGTCCATGAGGTCGTCGTGGACCAGGGCGGCGTCCTGGAACATCTCATGGGCGGTGGCCATCAGGGCCATGCGGTGGGGCGTCAGGAGGGCGCCGGCCCCCGGCCCTCCGTGGACCAGGTAGGACACCCCCATGAGCCTGGTCACCACCAGGTTGGAGCCGGTGCGGGCGTGGTTGACGCCGTCATACCCCATCATGGGCAGCGGGCCGTACATGGCCAGGCTCTTGAGGGTTTGCGCCAGGTGGAGGTCGCGTTCGTACTCCGCCTGTTTGACGAACTGGTCCACGCGGTATGCCCCCACCACGTGTTCTAGCCTAGCTGTGTGTTGCGTCACAGGACGTTATCCCAAATGCTGGAAGGATTTGGCGGCGGCGGCGCCGGGCCCGGTAGGTTGTCGGGGTGCCAATCCTCGACGCCATCCGGTCCGCCTCGCCGTCGGTGTCATTCGAGTTTTACCCGCCTAGGGACGGGGTGACGTTCGGGCCGTTGCTGGAACGCGCCGCGCGGCTGGAGGTTCTCCGGCCGGATTTCGTCTCGGTGACGTACGGCGCGGGCGGCGGCGCGGACGGCTCGAGCCGCCAGGCGGCGTCGCTCAGGGCGACCGGGCGTCTGGCCGGGGCGACTTCGGCTCCGCGCCTCGCCCATCTGACGCTGGCCGGCCATTCCCGCTCGGAGTTGGCGCAGGTGGTGGGGGATTTCCTGGCCGGCGGCGTGGACGGCTTCATGGCTTTGCGCGGCGACCCCCAAGGGGGGCCGTCCGCCCCTTGGCGGCCGGTCGCCGACGGACTCACGTACGCCTACCAGTTGGTCGAGTTGATCCGGGAGTTGTCGCCCGCCCCGATCGGCGTGGCGGCGTTTCCGTTTGGGCACCCCTCGGCGGCTTCCTTGGAGCACGATGCCGTCGTGTTGGCCCTCAAACAAAAGTCCGGCGCCGACTTCGCGCTTTCGCAGGTCCTTTTCGACGCGGACGCCTATTCGCGGATGGTGGAGCGGATGACCCGCGCCGGCGCCACGCTGCCGATCATCCCGGGCATCATGCCGGTGACGGGCACGGCCCGGCGCGAGAAGCTGGAGTTGTTCTCCGGCGGCCCGCTGCCGGCCGCGTTGGCCGAGCGCGTGGCCGGGGCGGGCGGCGCGGAGGAAGTGGATCGGATCGGCGTGGACTGGTCCGTCAAACTGGTGGGCGAACTGCTGGAGCGGGGCGCTCCGGGGATCCACTTCTACACCCTCAACTCTTCGGCGGTGACGGAGGCGATCTGCCGGGAGGCGGGGCTGGACGCGCGCCGATAACCGCTTGTCCACAGGCTTGCGGGCACCGGGCGGGTGAGGCTGCCGCTCGGCCGCCAGGGTGTTGGGGTGAACACGCCAACTTACCTATTAGAGAAGGCCAGCGGCCTTGACGTCGTTGCGCTCTTGCCCGCCCACATCGGATTCACGCCCCAGGACAGCATTGTCGTGGGCGCCGTGCATCCTCCTCGGGGACGGCTGGGCGTGGTGGTGCGCCTTGACCGCCTGCGCGCCGACCGCGACGTTCTGCGGGAACTCGCCGCCGGCCGCGCCGATTGGCTGCGCCAGTCCGGGGCGCGCGCCTCGTTCCTGGTCCGCTACGCCCCTCCCGGCGCGGAGGCGGTCGAGGAGGACGAGGCGTTCTGGGTCTGGGCGGACGTTCTCGGGGAGCGGCTGCCCGTGATCGGCTGCTGGGACGTCATGGGCGAAGCCCATCAGGAGCTGGACCCGGCCGCCCGGCGGCGGATCGGGCCCGTCTTCGGGCCCCAGGACCTGCAATCGACGCGGGCCGCCGCCACCCTCGCGCTGGCGGGGCTGGCGCCCAAAGCCAGGCGGGAGGACCTGGCGCGGATCGAACTGGCGCCCGAGGCGGCCCGCAAGGCGGCCCGGGCGGCGCAGCTCCGCGCCCGCGATCAGACCCTGGCCTTGGGGCCGGAGCAACTGCGGGGCTGGCGCCTGGCGGGCCTGGAGGTGTGGGCGCGTTGGCAGCGGCGTCTCCTCCAACGGCCCGGCGCGGCGGTGCCGCCGTCGCAATTGGGCCGGCTGGCCGCGCTGCTGGCCGACCAGGTCGCCCGGGACGCGGTCATGGCCAGCGCCTTCGTCGGGGCGGGCGAGGCGCCCAAGCGGATCGTGTGCGGCGGGGACGCCTCCGCCCTGTTCGACCCGTGGGCTTCGCGCGGAGTTGACCAAGACCTGGCGGACGCGAGCCTGGACCTGTTGACCCAGGTCGCCTCCCATCTGACGCCCCGCCGCCGGGGCGCCGTCTACGCGCTGGGCGCCACCTGGCACTGGTGGTGCGGCAACGGTCCGGCGGCGGAGGAATGGGCGCGGGCGGCCATGGACTGCCACGACTGCCCCCAGCTGGCGGCCCTGGTCTTGGCCGTGCTTGAACGCGAGATCTTCCCGGCCGCCCTCCAACGCTTGGCGGCCTGACGGGCGGGCTCCCGCCCAGATTTCCTCTTCGACGCCGTGTCAAGTGAAACAAACCGGCTGGCACTGTCGTTATACTTACCGGGATTCCGTGTGCCTCCCCTTCCTTCGTTCAGGCTGTCGACGCCTCCGTTCGACTATGCCGAGGGTCGGCCACGGCGTCGATTGCAACGTAGGGTCGGCCTGGTCCGGCCGCTGTTATGAGGATAAGGAGTGGGTACGTGGCGAAGGCTACAACAGCATCTTCGACTGAAGCCGCCCAACCAACCGATTCGGCGCGGAGCTCCAGCCGCGCCTCGACCAAGACAACACCCAGCAAGCCGGCGGCGCGGACGCGGACCGCCGCCAAGGCCCCCGCGGCGAAGGTTCCCGCCGCCAAAGCGCCCGCCCGCAAGGCCAAGGCCGAAAAGCCTGCCCCGGCCCCGACGGCGGCCGAGGAAGAGGCGGTGGCGACGGCATCGGACACGGCTGAACAAACCCCGGCCAAACGGACGCGGGCGCCAAGAAGGACCACGGCCAAGGCCGCCGCGGCCAAACGCGCGGCCGACCTGCCGGAAGACGGGGACGAACCCGAAGCCGAACCGGAGCTGGAAGGCCCGCCGGCGGACGCGCCAGAGGAAGCGCTCGCGGCTGTGGAGGAAGAAGAGGAGGAGGACGCCCGGGGATTCGTGTTCTCCGACTCGGACGAGGACGACGCGCCGGCGGTCCAGGTCCAGGTGGCCGGGGCCACAGCGGACCCGGTCAAGGACTACCTCAAACAGATCGGCAAGGTCGCGCTCCTCAACGCGGAACAAGAGGTCGAACTGGCCAAACGCATCGAGGCCGGACTGTTCGCGGAGGAGAAGCTGGCGACGGAGTCCGGGCTGGAGCCGAAGCTGAGGCGCGAACTTGAATGGCTGGCGAACGACGGCCGGCGGGCCAAGAACCACCTGCTGGAGGCGAACCTGCGTTTGGTGGTCTCGCTGGCGAAGCGGTACACGGGCCGGGGCATGCTGTTCCTGGACCTGATCCAGGAGGGGAACCTGGGGCTGATCCGGGCGGTCGAGAAGTTCGACTACACCAAAGGCTTCAAGTTCTCGACCTACGCGACGTGGTGGATTCGCCAGGCGATCACCCGCGCCATGGCGGATCAGGCGCGGACCATCCGCATCCCGGTGCACATGGTGGAGGTCATCAACAAGCTCGCCCGCGTGCAGCGCCAGCTGCTCCAAGACCTGGGGCGGGAGCCCACTCCGGAGGAACTGGGGCGCGAGCTCGACATGACCCCGGAAAAGGTCGCCGAAGTGCAGAAATACGGCCGCGAGCCCATTTCACTGCACACGCCTTTGGGGGAGGACGGGGACAGCGAATTCGGCGACTTGATCGAGGACTCGGAGGCGGTTGTGCCCGCCGAGGCGGTCAGCTTCACCCTTTTGCAGGAGCAACTGCACGCGGTGCTGGACACCCTCTCGGAGAGGGAGGCCGGCGTGGTGTCCATGCGGTTCGGGCTGACCGACGGCCAGCCGAAAACCCTGGACGAGATCGGCAAAGTCTACGGGGTCACCCGCGAGCGGATCCGGCAGATCGAGTCCAAAACCATGTCCAAACTGCGTCACCCCTCGCGCTCGCAGGTGCTGCGCGATTATCTTGACTGAGTGACCAAACGGCAGTCGGGGTTGCACCGAGACAAGGGCTCCGGGCGGGATAGCGCCGCGCGGACGGCCGTGCGGCGCTCGGCTGGGCTCGGCGTGGTGGCTGGAGTGGCGCTGGTGCTGGTCGTCTGGGGCGCCGCCAACGTGTGGGGGCCTTCCGGGGCCGACTGGCTGGCGCGAGTGGCCACCTCGTCCCCTTCAACCAGCCCGAGCCCGGCCGGTCCGAGTCCGGCGAAGAGCGGGTTCTTGGACCAGTCGGCGGTGCGGGCGGGGGATTGGTCTCCGCCGTCGCCGTCCCCGCCCGTGCCTTCCCCTTCCTCAGCCCCGCCCGCGCCAGCGGTTCCCGTGCGGGCGACCGTAACTTATGAGATCGCGTCAAGGGGCGCCGTCAGCGCCGACCTGGAGGACTTCGCGACGCAGGTGGCGCGCTACCTAAGCGACCCGCTGGGCTGGCCGGGAGCCGGCGTTGAGTTCAAACGGGTGGACAGCGGCGGCCTTATCACCATCTGGCTGGTCGAGGACTCCCAGGTGCCCAGTTTCTCAAGCATCTGCTCGACAGGCCTGTCCTGCTCTATCGGCCGCAACATCATCATCAACGAAGTGCGTTGGCTCGAGTCGGCGCCGCCCGGCGTCATGGACGAGGTCCCCCTCGACCAGTACCGCATGATGGTCGTCAACCACGAGGTGGGCCACTGGCTGGGCCACCACAACCACTCGAGTTGCCCCGGACCCGGCCGGGTCGCGCCGCTGATGATGCAACAGTCGAAGGGCCTGAACGGCTGCACGTTCAACCCGTACCCGCTGCCGAACGAGCTGACGGCACCGGACTTGTTCCCCTAAACGGGGACGTAAACGGGGACGGTACCAGTTTCAGACGGTGCGCTGGCGGGACCGAGCGGCATCGTACATTAGTTCGCCTTTGGGCGGCCTGTCAAATGAAAAGCGCTCCGGACCCTTTCGGATCCGGAGCGCTTTTGGCCTTCGGTGCTCGGGCTGCGCCTAGTCGACGCCGGGGATTTGGTCGGTGAAGTCGTCAATGCTGATGGCCTGCTTCTCAAGGGCAGGCCGCAGCTCGCGTCCGTGATGGCCGCAGAAGAGCAATTCGCCGGACATGAGGCCGACCCGGAAGTAGGCTCGCGCGCCGCAGCGATCGCACCGGTCGAGGGCGTTCAAGGCAGGTGCCTGTTGAGTTATCGTCACGTTGCCATACAACCACGGGTGCCGCCGATCCATGCCCCTCGAAGGGCCCGTTTCGCTGCCCGCGTAAGGCGCGGGTAACGTGGCTGTTGTCCCCGTCCGGATTCAGTTAGGAGAAGGCCATGGCCGACGAACCGACTGCGGGCCCGCCCCCGCCAAAGGAAATGCGGCTGCGCTACGCCGGCCAATGTCGGCTCTGCGGCCAGGAGCTGGCCGCCAAGACACGGGCGGTCTACGAACCCGCCTCCAAGACGGTGCTCTGCCTGGAATGCGCGGGCGCCGGGGGAGCGGAGACGGAAGGCGCGGAGACCGCCAGCCTGGCGCCACGTGCGCCGGATCCGGTCCCAAGCGCCCAAGACCCCGCCCCAAAAGCGAAGGATGAACCCGCTCCGGCGCTCCCAGCCGACGTGTACGTCATCGGCGATCCGGGGCGTTCGGCGCGCCAGGAGTTCGAACGCCGGCACAAGAAGCGCGAAGACCGTGTCCGGACCGCCCACCCGAAGATCGGCGGTTTCCTGTTGGCGATCAGCGACGACCCGCAGTCGACCGCCGCCTGGAGCACCGGCGCGACCGGCGAGGAGGTGCTGGGCAAACGCATGAACCAAGCGGCCGGACCGCTGTTCAGGGTGCTGCATGATCGGCGGATTCCGCGTTCGACGGCGAACATAGACCACATCGTTGTCGCCGGCAGCGGGGTCTGGGTGGTGGACGCCAAGCGGTACAAGGGCCGGCCGGCGCTGCGTGTCGAGGGCGGCATCCTGTCGCCGCGGGTTGAGAAACTGACTGTTGGGGGCCGGGACTGCACCAAATTGGTCGACGGTGTGCTGAAACAGGTCGGCATTGTGCAGGGCATTCTTGACCAACACGGGGAGGGCGCCCCGGTCTTCGGCGCGCTCTGTTTTGTCGACGCCGACTGGCCCTTGTTCGGCGGCGCGATCAAGACCAAAGGCGTGCGCGCGCTGTGGTGGGACAAGCTGTCCGCCGTCATCCGCGCCGCCGGTCCTCTGGGCGAGGCGGACGTGTACCGCGTTTGGAGCCTTCTGGCGGGCGGCCTCCCCGACCGGTGACCGACGGGTTCGGGCTTCGGCGCCCGATGCCGTTTGGTCGCCCAACCGCCCCTCGGCTCGTTGCGGTTTGGGCTGGTTTGGGATGTTTTGGCTGGTCATTAGAGTGTCAGGGGTGGGTTCTAGGGTTGTTGGCATGGCGATGGCGCGGCTTGACGACTGGTCGGGGTTCCCGGCGGATCCGGTGGGGGACCCACGGGCGGGCGTGTGCGAGGCGCATGAGCTTGGTTGGTGTTCCTGCTGGTGGGAGGGTCTGGACGCGTCGGAGTTGTTGGATTTGGCCGCGTCCTTTGGGCCGGGTCCGCAGGCCGCAATGGTGTTGGCCAGGGTCGCGGACATGGATGAGGTCTCGCAGCGTGACCGCATTCGGTTGGTGGGGCTATGGGAGGCGCAATCGCGGTGGTGCGCGGGGCAGGGGGCTCTGACTCTGGCGAAGGCGTGCCGGGACGCGGAGGAGCGGGCGGATGAGGCCGGGGTCAGCCCGCCGCGGTCCCTGATCGCAGAAGCGGCGCTCGTGGCGGGTTTGACCTCGTACGCGGCGCACATGGCGGCCCGGGTTGGGCAGGCTGGCTTGGATGAGCCGGCGATCGGCGACGCTTTAGCTGCCGGGGTTCTTGGGGTCAGCGCCGGAAACGCGATTCTGAGGGCCGCCGAGCGCTTGGAGGACCCCGCCAATCAGCGCCGGGTGCTGGCCCACGGAGCGGCGCTGGCCGCCCAGGGGCAGAGCCGCCCCCGGATTCAGGAGGGTTGCGAGCAGTTGGCGACAGACCTGGACCCGGCTGGCTTGTCGCACGCCCATGAGGTCGCGTATCTGGAGCGGAGCATCCGTTTTCGGTCGCGTTCGGCCGCGATGGGCGTGATCACAGTCTTCGGGGCCGCGCATGAGCTGAGTCGGATCATAGAGCTGGTCGGCGCTGCGGCACGGGCCGGTGGACCGGGAGACCCAAGGACCGCCGACCAGCGCCGCTACGACGCATTCGTTGGGTGTTTTCTAGAGCAGGCGGCCGGGGCGGGCGGCTCACCCGGTGCTGATCCGGTTGGGGGCGACGAAACCGGGTCGGAAGGGGGAGCGAACTCGAGGCGGCGCCCGCCTGCCGGTGGTCGGATGCCCCGGTGCGAGGTGCTCGTGCGGATGGACGCCACGACCCTGCTGGGGCTGGACAACAGAGCGGGTTTGATTCTCGGCGTCGGGCCGGTTCCCGCAGAAGTCGGCCGTGCGATCGCGAAGGACGCGACCTGGCGGGGGCTTTTCGTGGACCCGGCGTCGGGGCGCCCTGTGTGGCAGTCGGAGAGGAGATTCCGGGCTGGAATGGTGTTCGGGGCGGTCTCCGGACAGAGGGCTGGTGCGGGGCCGCCTCAGAACGGTCCGGAGGCGGGTCTCGAACACGCCTGTGGGACCAACGGCGATCAAGCCCACAGCGGTTGCTGTTGCGGCGGGGAAGGGGGCGGAAGCTCCCCGCCGGGCACGGGATCGGAGTCTGCGATGGCGGCGGTCGGCGTCAACCCGTGGGGCGAGGCGAAAGACTGGCCCATGGAGGTGGAGGCGAACAACGCTTACTCGCCCGGCGCGCGGCTGCGCCGGTGGCTGGCGGTGCGTCAACCCACCTGCGCGAACCCGGCCTGCGGGCGCAAACACGCTGGTTGCGAGGTCGACCACATAGACCCCTACGACCCGTCGTCCCCGGCCGAGGACCAGACGGTTCTCGCCAACCTGCAGCACTTGACCAAGGGATGCCACGAATTGAAGACGCATTTCGGCTGGGATTACGGGCGCGACCCGGAGACCGGGATAACGACCATCACGACCCCGCTCGGGTTCGTCTACCAACGCCAACCCGATCGGCTCGCTTGACCTAGCAGTTCCAGTTGATCTTGGCGGGGTTTGGCTCGTTCTCCACGGCGATTGATCGGAGGGCCGCTTCCATCTTGGCGCATTCCCGCGCGGCGATGCCGTCGTAGACGTCGGCGGCCTGGTCCAGGCCCACCTGGTCGTACGCGACGGCTGCGGCGCCGTAGAACGCCATCCCGAGGGAGTGAGTCGGGGCGTGGATCGAGCCGGCCGCTTGGCCAATCGCGCGGGCGGCGGCCTGAGCCGCCGTATCGGAGTCCAACTCGCGGGCCGCCGCGTGGCACTCGCCGAGGATGATCTTCTTGACTTCGGGCAGTTTGAGCTGTCCCGCTATCCAGGCGCGGGAGGCGGCTATGGCGTGCGCGGGCCGGCTGTCGCCGGGACGGCGCCGCTCGTAGATCGGCAAGATGCGAACCTCGGCGTAATCCAGGCACCAGCTCATCAGCGTCGGCTTGCTCTGCGTCTCGATCAGTCGCATCAGGGAGACGATGTACGGCGAGTCGACGGCCCCAAGCGTCTTGCGCGGCTTTGGCATCCGTAAAGCATCCCATCCCGATTTGGCACACGCCATGGCAGTAGCATCTGACCGTGAAACGCCTGGTGTATTCCGTGATCAAGGATCGCCCTGACACAGCCGCAGGCAGGATCTTCAGTGTTTCGATGTCTGCGCTGATTCTTGTGAACGTGGTTTTTGTGCTCTTGGACACCATGAGGCAGCAGCCGGCGACGTTGGCTGCGGCGTCAAGGGTCGTGGAAGTTGTCTCTGTGGGCATCTTCAGCGTTGAGTACTTGTTGAGACTGTGGACAGCGGATCTTCTCTATCCCGATTCGAGTCCCGCCTTGGCGAGGTTCCGCTATGTGCGGTCCGGTATGGCCGTCATTGACCTGGTATCCATCCTGCCGTTCTACTTGGCCACGTTGATGCTGGTGGATCTGCGGATTCTTCGGGTGTTGCGTTTGGTTCGCCTGGCTCGGGTGTTCAAGCTCGGACGGTACTTCGAAGGGCTTGCGACGGTGGGGCGGGTGCTCAGGAAGTCGGCTCCTTCGCTCGCCTCGTCAATTTCGGTGGTTGTGCTGTTGATGATCGTCGCGTCGGTGTTGGAGTACTACGCCGAGAACCGTTCGCAGCCGGAACTTTTCGATTCGGCCTTCGCCGCGTTGTGGTGGGCGGTGGCGACTATCACGACGGTTGGATACGGGGACGTGTATCCGGTGACGCCCGTCGGGCAGGTGATCGGCGCGGTGATCGCGTTGCTGGGCGTGGCGCTGGTGGCCATTCCGACAGGCATAATCAGCGCCGGTTTCGTGGAGGAGCGGGCCTCGGGGCCCAGACCCTGACGGCGCGGCCCAGTTGCTGGAAACGGGTCACTGATCGTCGTCGGCGGCGTTCTGCGCGGCTGTGCGGAGGGCTGCCACCACGCGGTCGACTGTCTCCGCGGTGCTGGCCGACGCGTCGGCGGCGGCGCGGGTTTCCTCGGCGAGGGCTCCGACCTGGCCGCCAAGGACGGGGGAGCCTTGTTCCGAGGCGATCACGCCGACCGCGACCAGCGCCTCAATGGCGAGTAACCGCTCGAGGTGGTCTAGCGCGTGATCGGCCAACTGGGCGGCGCTGTAGGCCAGTGACGAATGGTCTTCCACGCCGTCGCCGACTGGGGAGCCGGCGAGGGTTACGGGGGCCGCCGCCTGCGTGATTCGGGCGGCTTCGGCGGAGGCGGTTTGAGCCAGGATGAAGGGGACTGAGAAGGTCCCCGGCGCGGCAGCCGCCGCCATCTGAGCGGCCAGCTCGACGCCCGACCTGAGGCGTTTGATCTGCAGCGCGACCCGTCGCTCGGCCAAGATGGCGACGTGGGCGAACGCCACCCGCAGCGCTTCCAGGCTGATCGCGAGGCCGACTATGGAGAAGTTCCCGTTTGAGACGAAAGCCCGCCTGGAAGCGTCCAGATAGGGGTTGTCGGGAGAACTCGCCAGTTCCGCGGCCACGGCCGTCTCAAGCGCGGCAAGTTGATCAAGCAGCGCGCCATGGACTTGGGGCACGGTGCGCAGCGATATGGGGTCCTGAATTGAGGACGGCGGGCGTTTTCCCTGGGCCAGGTCGCCGCCGGCCAACGCCGCGCGCAGCCGCCGGCCTGAGGTCTGCTGGCCTTGCAATGGACGGGCGGCCAGAGCGGCCGAGTCCAAAGGGCTGAGGTTCGCGCCCAGCGCGTCGAAGCTGAGAGCCGCGACCAGGTCCGCGCCGAGGGCCGCGCGGGCGGCTCTTTGTTGGAGAAGCGCGGCGGCGGCGATCGAAACGGCGTTGGCGGCGACTAAAGCCAGGGCGTCTTTAGGCCCGAGCCGGAGTGGCGCGAGCCCCCGAGCCCGCAGCGCTTGGGCGCCCGGCAGCGGCGAGTCCGGGCCGGGGATCCACGCCGATCCTTCGCCGAGGAGGACCTGGCCGATCGCGGCCAGTTGGGAAAGGTCCCCGGCGCTGATGGTCCCGTCGGCCGGGATCACCGGAATGACGTCGCGGTTCAACAGCTCCACCAGCGCGTTGAACAGCCCAAGGGAGGCGCCCGAGCCGCCCCGCGAAAGGGTGGCCAGCCGGACTAAGATGGCGGCACGCGCCATCCGCTTGGGCAACGGCGGCCCGATCGCGGCCGCGTGCGAAGCGATCACGAAACGCTGGAACTCCTCTTCGCGGTCGTCCGGAATTTGACTGTCCCGGAGCGGCCCAAGCCCCCGGTTGAGGCCGTAGACCGGCACGCCTCCCGCCAGCGCCTCTTCGACCACCGCGCGTTCTGCCGCCAGACGCTCCCGGACGCCGGGATCAACCCGTACGGGCGCTCCGTCGGCGACGCGCGCCACGTCGCTCGGCCTCAGTTGTCCGCCGATGCCGACCGGGCCCTTGTCGGGTCCGCTCACCGTTCGTCCGCCCGGTAAGGCGCACCCGGCCCCAGCACGGGGTCAAGGTATTCCAAGAAACCGATCCCCATGATCTGCTCGCATTCGGCGAGCCCGGCTCGGTCGATTGACGAACTGGAGACGGGCAGGCGCCCGGCCGGCGAAACCAGCAGCACAACGTCTTGGCCGCCGCGGGCCGCGTCCTTGACGGCCAGTCCTTCGCCGTTGGCCTTGTCGATCACCACAATTGTGTCCGGATACGTCGCCACGCGTCCGTTTGCGTTTTCCACCGCCATGTACTCGTTGAGATAGCTCACGGTGTGCTCGCCGATCCGGAAGGCTCCTCGGTCCCAACCGCCGGTGGTGCGGGTTCGCTTGGCGATCCGCAGTGGCCCCGCGTCTATGATGTCGGCCTTCAGACGGGCGGCGACGGCCTCGACGGCCGCATCGGCTCCGAACGGGCGGGCCGCTTCGAGGTCTTTCCCAAGGTCGAGGGCCAGTGAGATCGCGCCGTGGGCGGCATGCCGCTTGACCCAGTCCAGTTCCACCGGGTTGCGGGCGGAGGCGATGAAACCACCTGTTCGGACGGAGATGTCGCGCAACACGTCATCGACGGTGTTGAGGTTGCCGCGGTTGACCGAAAGGAAGCGACCGTGGCGAGCCCGGTTGCCGCCGGCGACAACTTGGATCGATTCGTAGCCGGGGCGTTCCGCCAGGCCCAGGCCGCCCAGTTTGCCGGTCGGGTGGGCGCGGACGTCTCCGGCGCAGTCGAGCACCCTCAGTCCGAGCGCCGCAGCTTGAATCCAGCCGTTGAGCGTTGTCGAATAGCCGTTCTGAGCCGTCATGACCGCTCCGATTGGAACGTCGGCCACCTTGATCAACTCTTGCAGCGCGTGGATGTAGTCGATGGGTTGGATCTCCCAGTGCTTTGACGCGGGCGCCCCGATGGCGGTGACGGTGGCCACCCAGGTGTCTGAGGCCAATTCCTCGGCCGAGGCGAGCACCGGATGGCTGAGGCTGGTCGCCAGCGATCCCATCAATTCGCCGTGGTGTTTCCAACCGCCGCCGCCACAGGCCAGGACGCCGCCTCCCAGGACTGCGTGGCGGGCGTCGGTTTCGGTCAATTCGCGCATGGCTGTTCCTCCAGGTGTCGGTCGGGGCAGAGGAAGACGGTGGACGTTTGGCCCGTCTCGCCGCCCCGCTGAATTGATAGGTGCGACTCCGGGTAGCCGGCGGCGGCGTGGCGCAGCACGCCCAGACCGGTGTCCGCGTCGAGACAGCGGCCCAGCCGTTCGGCCGTGTCGTCCCGTCCGTCGGCGATAATCGTCATCCCGGCCGATTGCATCCACCCGGAATAGCCGCCCCCGCCGGAGTGGATCGCGACCAGGTCGGCGCCGGTCGCGGACAGCGCCATGGCGTCAAGCAACGGAAAGTCGGCGACTCCGTCCGAACCGTCCCGCATCCCTTCCGTGCCGATCCGGGGATGGGTCATGCCCGCGGCGTCCAAATGGTCGCGCGTGAACGCGACCGGCGCGGTCAACTCGCCGGTTCCGACCAAGCTGTTGGCGGCTCGCGCGAGCGCCGAGCGTTCGCCGTGGCCAAGCCAACACGACCGGGCCGGCAGGCCCTGGATCGGGACGTGTTGTTGGGCGAGCGCGAGCCAGCGGGCGACTTCAGGACGCCGCGGGAAGAGCGACGCGGCGAGGCGGTCCATTCGCGCCAGGTCCTCCAACGCGCCCGAGAGGCAGACCCACCGGAACGGTCCAATCCCGCGCGCGAACAGGGGCCGCAAGTACCCCTCCATGAATCCGGGTATCCGCCAGATGGATTCCGCTGCCGGGCCGCCCGGATGGGCCGCGGCCTGAACACGCAGGTTGTTGCCGTTCTCGAAGACGACGCAGCCCGCTTGGGCGAGTTCCAACATGGCCTGGACCTGTTCGGCGATGGACGCCCGCGCGTCCCGCTCCACCCTCTCCGGGTTGGTTTCGCGTTCGCGGAGCCAGCGGGCGAAGCTGTATCCCTGGGGCAGGTAGCCGTACCGGGCGTCATGGGCGGCGGTCTGGTCGGTGACGATGGACGGCAGGCGGGCAAGGCCGTTCGCGCGGGAGGCCACGGCGGCGAAGACGTCGGCCGCGTTGGCGACCAAGGCGATCTGCGGCGCCGCGCCGCCGGCGTCCAACCCCTGGAAGAGCGCTGTGAGGGCCTGGTCCAGGTTGTCGGTCACAAGGTCGACAATCCTGGCCCTTTCGGCTCGACCGGCCTTCGCGCCGTCGGCTTCCACCACGATCGAGGCCAGGTCCGCCATGCGCGCGCTGATGGGCTGCGAAGAGCCCATGCCGCCAAGCCCGGACGTCAGCAGCCACCGTCCTGCCAGGGCTTGGCTCTCCAGGCCGGGCGTGGCGCCGAAATGGCGCCGGGCCACAGTTCCGAGCAGTTCGTAGGTTCCCTGCAAGACGCCTTGCCGGCCGATGTACTGCCAGGCGCCGGCGGTCAGTCCGCCCCACATGGTCTGACCCTTGGCCGCGCGTTCGTAGAACCTCTCCGGCGTTGACCAGCGCCCAACTGTGTTGTTGACGGCGGACATCACCGCCGGCGCGTGGGTTCCGGTCTTGATCACGCCGACCGCCTGGCCGGATTGCAGCACCAAGGTCTCGTCCTCGCCCAGGTCCAGCAGGGCGCGGGCGATCAGGGCCGCCGCGGGCCAGGACCGGGCCGCCTTGCCAAGGGAGGCGTAAACAATCAGCTCGTCCGGGTTCTCCCCAACCTCGAGGACGTTTTCGAACATCCGCAGCAGGCCCTCGGCGCGCCAGTTGCGCGCGCGCAGTGTCGGTCCGCGACCAGCCTGGTACGGACCGCCCGGCCCGGCCAAGAGAAAGCTCGCCTGGCTCATACGGAATCACCGGCGCCGCTGTGCGCCAAGACGAGGTCGCGGTAGGGGCCGTCGAGCTGCTCAAGCCGGTCGGGCGGCCCGTCCTGAACCACCCGGCCGCCGCTCACAACGACCACCCGTCCCATCCTGGCCGCGGTGGCCATCCTGTGCACGATGACGACGATCGTCCGGTCGGGCGGTTGGGCGGCGAGCAGGGCGTCCACCGCTTGGGCGGTGCGGGCGTCGACCTCTCCGGTCGCCTCATCCAGTATCAGCACGGCCGGGTTGAGCAGCAAAGCCCGTCCCAGCGAAACCAGTTGGCGCTGGCCGGCTGACAAGCGCGGCCGGGCTTTGGCCACCACCTCCCGTGACAGGCCCAATCCGACTAGCTGGTCCACCATGGCGTCGACTTTGTCGGGGCTCGCGCCAGACAACGCCAGGTTCTCGCGCACGGACCCCTCGAAGACATGGCCCTCCGACCACACGGCGCCGATCCGCTCTCGGATGGGCTCTTCCCCAATGCCGGCCAGGTCGACCCCGGCGAAGGTGATGGCTCCGGCCGTGGGGCGGATGGCCCGAGCCAACAGCCGCGCCAAAGTGGTTTTGCCCGCCCCGCTCGCGCCGACCAAGGCAAGTCGATCGCCGCTCGGGATGGTCAAGTCGCAGTCGACGACGGCTGGCGGCAAGTCCGGGCCGTAGGCGTACGTCACCCCCTCGACGCGGAGGGCGCCGGCGGCCGGCAAACTGGCCGTGTCCTCCACAGGCGACGGCACGGCATCGTCCCTGAGCAGCCAAAGCGCGCGGCCGAAAGCGGAACGGGCGGCCTGCGCCTGGGCGACCACATGGGTGAGCGACTGGATTGGCTCGAAAAAGCTGCCCACGTACAGCACGAATCCGACCACTTCTCCGACGGACATCAGGCCAGCCTGGGACAGCCAGGCCCCGCCCAGGATGACGGGCACGTAGGCGCCCACGCCCAGAGCGTCAATGCCGGCTGAATAGACGGCCGCGAGGTCGTTGCTGCCGACGGCGGCGGCCAACCGGCGGTCGTCGCGCGCGGCGAATCGCTTCACCTGCTCCAACCCCCGCCCAAGGCGCCGGGAGACGGATATCCCGTGGATGCCCTCGTTTAGCTCGGCCGTCGCCAAGGCGATCGCGGACCTCAACTCGTCGTTGGCGACCCGCGCGCGGCGCAAGAAGGCCCGCGTCGCCGCTATCACCACCGGGATGGCCAGGGCGAACACGGCGCCGGCCAGGATTGGCGACAAGATGAACAAGAACACCGTGGTGATCAGGAGGATCAACGCGTTGTTGGCGGACAGCAGCAGTCCCATGCGGGTGAAGATCGCGATGATCTCAACATCGGACGTGAGGCGGGAGATTGTGGCGCCGTCCGCCTCTCGGCGACGGTCATGCGGGTCGAGCCGCAAGGCGCGCGTGAAGAGGCGACGGCGCAAACGGGCGACGGCGGTCTCGCTGGCGGTCGCCGCGAGCCGGGTTTGAGCCGCGGAAAGGACCGTTCCGACCACGTTGAGGACCAAGTAGCCGATCGCCAAGGCCCCGGCCATTCTCAGGCCGCCGCCGCCAAGGGCGTTGTCGACCGCGCGGGCGATCAGCAAGGGGCCGGTCTGGACGGCGGCGACCGTCAGAACGCCCAGTGCGGCGAAACCGGCCAGACGCCATTTCAGGCCTGCCAACAGCGTTTTCGCCAGGGCGCGCCCGGTCATCTGGGCCCTCCCCGTGTCGGCTTGACGGCGTGCAGGCGGCCGTCGGCGAGTTCGAGGACCCGGTCGGCCGCTGCGAGGAGCCTGGGCTCGGCGGTCACCATGACGACCGTCCGCTGGGAGCGGACGCGTTTCATCAGCCGTGCGAAGGCGGCCACCGTCTCGGCGTCCAGGGCGGACGTGACGTCGTCCAAAACCAGCACTCGCGCCGGAGACAGGATGCCGCGTGCGAGGGCGGCCCGCTGGCGTTGGCCCCCGGACAGCCGCGCGCCGCGTTCGCCCAAGTGGGTTTCGAAGCCGTCCGGCAACTCGTCCACCACCGTGTCGAGCACCGCCAAGGATGCCGCCGTCCGCAACTGGGATTCGGGGGCCTTGGGGTGAGCCAGCCTGAGGTTCTCCGCCAGGGTCCTGGAGAACAGGAACCCGTGCTCGGCCACGAACGAGACCTGGTCACCTCGGCTGGCCGGCGTCAGCTCCGCGATCTTCGCGGCGCCCACCAGCACGGCGCCCGAGTCAGGGGCCAGGTCGCCTGCGATCAGCCGCAGGACGGTGGTTTTGCCGACGCCCGTCGCGCCGGTCAAGGCGACGACTTCGCCGGGCGCGATTCGCAGCCGCGCCCGGTCCAGTATTGGGCCGCCGCCGGGGTGGGCGAAGGTGACATCCCGCAATTCGAGGCTTGGCGGTTCGCTGTGGGGCACGGCGGTTCGCGGGGAGAACGCGGCCGGCGCCCCCTCCAAACGGCGCATCCGCTTTAGCGCGAGTTTCGCCCGTGACGCGCCCGCCACCGCGCCGGCGGTGAAGCGGAGCGGCCAGACCGCCATCACGATATAGCTGTTGAAGGCCGTCAACTCGCCAATGCTGATACCGCCGGACTGCACCCGCGCGACTCCCAGGAACAATCCGATCGCGACCGACACCGTTGGGACGAATTCCACGGCGGCCGTGTAGAACGCCCGAATCCTGGCCAACCGGATTCCCGCCTGCCGGATGCGTTCGGTGATGTCGCCGAAGCGGCGCCTGAACACCCGCCCCAGGCCGAGCCCTTGGATGACGCCCAGGCCCGTCATGGCGTCCGCAACCGTTCCCGTGGCCGCGACGGTCTCCTGTCGCAGCGTCCGGTTGGCCGGCTCGAGCGCGCACAGGAACCGCAAAGAGAGAATCAGAACGAGCGGCAGGGGCGCCAGCACCGCCAACGCCAGCAGAGGGTCGATCGTCACCATGACCCCGACTATCAGTCCGGTCCAGACCAGATTGTTGGCCAACACCTGGACCTGCACGCCAAATTGCTCGATGTATTCGGTGTCGTCTCCCAGCACGCCGAGGATTTCTCCTGGACCGTCCGGATCGTGGACCGGCGCGTCTTCGCGGTGCAGTGACGCATACAGGCCCTGTCGCAGGCTTCCCGCGGCGCGGGCCGAAGATGTGAACATGAGAGAGCGCCGGAACCGCAGAGCCAGCGCCTTTGCCCCGCCGAGGGCCGCGATGATCGCCAGGACCGGTGCGAGCGAGGCGGCCGTCGGCCCTTCTTTCAAGCGGTCGATAGCCAAACCCGCGACGTAGGGCACGGCCACGGCGACGCATGACCAGCTAATGCCCGCGACCAGGGCGAGGACCGCGTGGCGGCGTTCCCTGGGGCGGATGCGCCGCCAGAGTTCCAGCAACCAAGGCGACCGCTTCCGGGTGCCTTGGTCATTTGCCTTGCTCATACGCCCACCACCTGCGCCAATTCAGTCCGGCCGGTCGCCGGCCGGTTGTCCGGGTCGGCCTGCTGGTACCGTGCGGCGCGCAGCAAGGCTTCGGTGTACGGGTGGCGCGGCGCCGAGTAGATCTGTTCCGCCGGCCCGGTCTCAACGATCCGGCCGTTCCGCATGACGGCGATCCGGTCGGCCAGCGCCCGCACCACCGCGAGGTCGTGCGAAATGAACAGGTAGGAGACTCCGGTGGTGGCCTGGAGTTCGCGCAGCAGGCGGATGATCTGCGCTTGGACCGACACGTCAAGGGAGGAGACGGGTTCGTCGCACACGACCAAGGTGGTTGGTCCAGCGAATGCCCGCGCGATGGCGACCCGCTGTTTTTGGCCGCCTGAAAGCGCCGAGGGCAGCCGGTCGGCCAGGTTCGGGCTCAGTTGGACCCGTTCTAAGAGGGACTCGACGCTGGTCTCGCCGCCGAGCAGACGGATGGAACGCCGCAGGATTCGGCGAACGGTCCGGCGGGGATTCAGGGACGCGTCGGGATTCTGGAACACTATCTGCACCGGTCTGGCCTGGCCGGCGGGGGCGTCGACTTGAATGACTCCCTCGTGATCGGCGAGGCGCGCAATCGCCCGTCCCAGCGTGGTCTTGCCGCTGCCTGACTCGCCCACCAGCGCGAGCACCTCGCCGCGCCGGATCTCCAAGTCGACCCCGTCGACGGCCGCCGTTCGGCCGTAATGCTTGCGGACTTGGCGGGCCTGCAGGACAACCGGCGCGTCACCTGGGTTCGGCGCGGGCGGCGCAGACGGCTTGGGGCGGTCGATATCCGGCAGAGCCTCGATTAGTTCGCGGGTGTAGGGATGTTGGGGGTAGGACAGGACCTGCCGGGCTTCGCCCTCTTCGACCAGTTCGCCGTTCTTAAGGACGCCCACGCGGTCGCAGCGGTGGGCCACCAGCGGCAGATTATGGCTGATCAGCACCACGGCCGCGTCGAGTTCGGCGCGGAGTTCTTCAATCAACTCGAGCACTTGAGCTTCGATTTGCACGTCGAGCCCAGTGGTCGGCTCGTCAAGGATCAGGAGATCCGGACGGGCGGCGAGGGCCATGGCGATGACAACCCGCTGAGCTTGGCCGCCCGACAGTTCGTGCGGGTAGCGCCGGGCGATTGCCGGAGGATCGGCAAAACCGACCCGGTCCAGCAGGGAGTGGACGGAGGGCTCGCGCCGGGCGGTTGGCGAGCCGCCTTGGCGGATCGAGAACGCCTCGGCGATCTGCAAGCCGATCCGCATGGTCGGGTTCAGCGACCGGACTGGCTCCTGGTAGACCATCGCCACCTTTTGGCCGCGATAATCCCGCAAGTCATCGCCCTCCAGCGCCAGAACATCCGTTTGGCCGAGGCGAACCGACCCGCTGGCGACCCGCCCGCTTAGGGGCAGGTAGCGGACCAGCGCCAGGGCGGCGGACGACTTGCCGGAGCCGGATTCTCCGACCAAACCATAGAACTCGCCGCGTTCGACCGTGAACGTGACATTGTCGAGCGCCCGGACCGGGCCGCTGGGGGTGGTGTACTCAATGGACAGGGAGCGCACATTTAGCGTCATGGCTGCAGCACCTCTCGAAGGTTGTCGGCTATAAGGTTCACCGCGACGACCAGCGTCATGATCGCGATGGCCGGCGAAGCGACCGACCACCAGGCCGTTTGGATGAAGATTCGGTTCTGAGAAACGACCAAACCCCAGTCGGGCGAGGGCGGTTGCGGTCCCAGGCCAAGAAAGGACAGACCGGCCGAGGCGAACACCGCGAAGCCGAGCCGGATGGTCGCCTCGACCACCAAGGTCGGCGCGACGTTCGGGAGCAACTCGCCGAAAAGAATCCGCCCAGTCGATTCCCCTTGGCTCTTGGCCGCCTCGACATACTGCTTGGAGGTCTCGACAAAGACCGCTGAACGGATCGTCCGGGCGATCATCGGGGCGGAGAAAAGGCCGATCGCGATGGTGATGGTTAGCGCGGAGCGGCCGAAGGCAGATGTGACCAGCAGGATGGCGATGATTCCGGGCACCGCGTGGAGGATGTCGAAGGACCGCATGAGGAGGTCGTCCACCAACCGGCGGAAGTACCCGGCGGCGAGGCCCATAGCCGATCCGACCAAGGAGGCGATCAGCGTGGCTGCGGGCGCGACCGTCATAATCGGGCCGGCGCCGGCCAAAGTGCGCACCAGCACGTCCCGGCCCAGATTGTCAGTCCCGAGCAAGTGGCCCGGCCCCGGGGGTTGGTTGACGGGGCCGGCCTGGCCGTAAGGGTCAAGGCCGCCAACGGCAACCACGACCGGCGCGAGGACCCAAAAGGCCACAACCGCCACGCTGAGGAGAAATGTCGGCCGGCGGACCAATTGGCCCAGCACATGGCTGCGGCGGGCGCGTTTGAATGCCGCCGCATTGGCCAGTTCGGTGGCGCTCATCGGGCGCCGGCTTCCGAGATGTCGATCCTGGGGTCAAGGGCCATGTAGATCAAGTCGGTGATCAGCAACAACACAATCGAGACAACGGCGGTGACCATCACTGCCGCCTCAAGCACAAAGATGTCTTTGCGGGTAACGGCGTTGGCCATGGCAAGGCCAATCCCCGGATAGGAGAACAGCGTCTCCACAATGGCGGCTCCCCCCACAAGGTAGGCGAGTTGGCTGCCCAGCACGGCCACCGAGGGGATGAGCGAGTTCCGGGCGACGTGGCCCGTCAGGATCCTCCAGCGCGGGAGGCCCTTGAGGACAGCGGTGCGGTAGAAGGCCGAGCCGAGGGTCTCAATGGTGCCGGATCGGACGATCCGGGCTACATAGCCCACCGAAGCGCTCGCCAGCGTGACCGCTGGGAGCGTCATCACATGCAGCCGCCCGAAGGCGCCGGCGTTGTCGGGGATTGCAGAATAGACCGGAAACCAACCCAAGAAGACGGCGAATATCACCAGCAGGACGGTGCCGAAGGCGAATTCGGGCGTCGAAGACAGGGAGACCAGGCCGATCGTGATTGTCCTATCTGAACGCCTGCCCTGACGAAAGGCCTGGAAGAGGCCGAAACCGAGCCCAAACACAACCACGAAGGCGAAGGCGAGCAGGCCGAGCAGGGCGGAATTGACGAGCCAGCCTCCCACCAGCGGTCGAACGGGGACGCCGTAGGTCAGCGATGTCCCCCATTCGCCGCGCAAGAAGTCCCCCAACCAATCCAGATAACGTTCGAAGGAGGCCCCCGTCACTCCGTGCTGCTCTTTCCACAGCGCCACCTGGTCGTCGGTGGCGTATTGCCCCAACACGGCTCTGCCGGGATCGCCTGGCACCACTTGAACCAGCCAGAAGATGGCTGCCGAGACTATGAACAGGACGAGTGGAACCTGGATGAGCCGGCGGAAGATGATCCGCCCGATCGGCCGGCGTTTGACGGCCGCCAGTCGGGGCGAGGTGGTTCCGGCCCCGGCCAGTTCGTCCGTGAAGATTGACATGGGCGATCCGTGAATGGTCTGGACGCCAACGGTGTCAGTTTTCGATCCACAAGTCCGTGTAGCCGCCGTCCTCGGGCCAATGCACCTTGTTGTTTATGAAGGTTGTGTAGCCCCTGAATCCGGCGATCACCACCGGCACGTCGGTCCACTGGATTTTCGCCAATTCGTTGACGATCTCCTGGCGTTCGGCCGGATCGGTGGCCGCGTCGTACTGGTCAGACAATTGGTCAAGGCGCGGGTTCGAGTACTTGGATGCGTTCCAGCCCGACCCGGTGCGGTAGATCAGATCGATGAATTGGGATGGGGTCGACCGCCCGGCCCAACCCGTCACGGTGACGGGAGCGCTCAGCCAGGGCGAGTCGGCGCCCTGGGCGAAGTACACGTCGTCGGCCAGAATTTCTACTTTGACGTCGAAACTGCCAGTCTGGTTCAACTGTTGCTGAATCAGCGTGGCCAGCGTTTCTTGAGAAGGGCTCGTGGTGATTGTGAACTCCACCACGTCATCTCCGACAAGTTCCTTGACCTTGGCCAAGTTCTGAGAGCGTTGTTCCAAACCGGTCGGCGTAGTTCCAAATAGGGGAGAGTAAACGGTGTCGTTGCCCGGGTCGGCCTCGCCGCCCCAAGCCGTCTCGATGATGGCGTCGCGATCAAGCGCCCAAGCGACGGCTTGGCGCACCTTGACGTTGTCCAGCGGCGGCGTGTCGACCCGGAACGCGAGCGTCACTATTCCGGTCGACTGCCTGGTTGCGACTTGGTATTGCGACCGGTCCAGAGCGGAGGTCAGCGCGGCCGGCACCGGCTCGCCGAACAGTCCGTCGATCTCGCCGCTCTGAAGGGCCAGGACTTGCGCTTGCTGGTCCTTGAAGAATTTCAGGTCGATGCCGTCAATGTAGATGTGCTCGGCGTTCCAGTAGTCGGGATTGCGGACCAGGGTGAGCCCCTGGCCGGGGTTGAACGCTTCGACCAGGAACGGTCCGGTGCCAACGTAGGACTGGCTCCAAGTGCCGATTTCATAATCGGCCGGCAGGATTTGGGTGTTGGAACCGGCGACCAGGTAGGGGAAGTCGGAGAATGGTTTGCTCAGTTGGAAGTCGACCGCGTCCTCGCCGTTGGTTTCGACGGAATGAAGGGCCGCGAGCGAGCCCTTGGCGGGCGACACCGAGTCTTCGGCGATCAGCCGCTCGAACGTGGCGACCACGTCGGCGGGGGTGAGGGCGGCCCCGTTGTTGAATTTCACGCCTTGCCGGATTTTGAAAGTCCACGTCAAGTTGTCGTCCGCGACCGACCATTCAGTCGCCAGCAACGGCTGGACCTGGTAGTTCACGTCAATCCGCACCAGCTTCTCGGTGATCGCGTCGACAACCCCGGTCCCGCCCGGGCTTGAGACCGTCACCGGGTCGATTTCCGAACCCGGATCGGCGCTGGATTGCCGCAGCACGCCACCTGAGGTCGGAGAGCCGCTGGTGGTGGCGGGGGTCGTCTTCTCTTCGGTGCTGGAACAAGCCTGAAGCGCCAACCCCATGGAGACAACCGCCAAGATTGCGCTGGTCCTCCGGGAAATGCTCATTATGTGGCTCCTTACAAAGTTGACGCTTAGTGGTCCGCCGATCGCCGGTGGTCTTGCCCAGAGGCAGGACTCAGAGGGTGGGCGGGGCTTGGCTTCGGTCGCCCGGCCACTTTAGCGGCGGCCTAGATATTCACGTCGAGAGAACCGAAAGGGAATCTCGCGGGCCGGGCAATTGTAACGATCGGTGCTGCGGCTCGGCCGCTGCGGCCGCCCCGCAGTTCAGCGTTCAAACAATTTGTAAAGGAGTGCCGCCTCCTTTTACGACTTACCGAATGGCGAGACCGCAAATGGGAAGGGGGCGGCATGCCCCTACGGTGGCTCCATGGCGGCAAACCAGACACTCGAAATTGAACGACTGGCAGAAGTCACGCGGGAAACCTTTAGGCCGCGACTGCGCGCATTTGTCGGAGACGAATTGATCGTGGAATCTGACTCGGCTTTGGTGGTTCGCGAGGAGGGCAAGGTCGTGCCGTTCTTCGCGGTGCCCGTCGAGGACCTGAGGGGCGGCCGGTTGAGGTCGGCCGACAGCCAAGTAGAAGTGGTGGCGCATCCCGGAGCGGACGCCCACTTCGATCTTGTGACCGCGGGAGTGCGGCGCGCGGCGGCCTGGTCCTACCCGGAGGGCGGCCTCGGCGGCTACGTCGGGCTGCGCTTTGACGCTTTTGACCGGTGGCTGGAGGAGGATCGCGAGGTCCGCGTGCATCCGCGCACGCTGTCGGGTCGGGTGGACGCCTTGCGGTCATCGCGCCACGTCGTGGTGCGCAGGGGGCAGACGGTGTTGGCCGACTCGTCCGCGCCGGTGGCGGTGTTTGAGGGAAGCCTGACCCGCTGGTATTTGCCACGGGACGGCGTCAGGCTGGACCTGCTGACGGAGGTCCCGCTGCAGACCGGCTGCCCGCACAAAGGCGTCGCCTCCTATCTCGCGCTGGTTGAGGATCCGGAGACGCCGATCGCTTGGTACTACCCGGAGCCGAATCCGGAAGTCGGGGCCATTGCCGGGCTGATCGCGTTCTTCGATGAACTGGTCGACATCGAGGTCGACGGCCAGGCCAAAGAGCGGCCCGTGACCCAGTGGAGCTACGGGTTGCGCGACAACCTGAAGGGCGGCGGCTCGGGTCTGTTCCAGGGCACCGACTCGCCGAGCGACCATCCGGGGCAGACCGGTGGCGAACCGGCTCGCGCCTTGATCGTCGATCTTGATCAGTCCCAACCCGGCGCGCGCCTGCACCCGCCGAACGCGGAAGGGTTCACCATAGCGCCCAGCTTGAAACGCGTGCGCGGTTTGATCGGAAGCACTGTCGTGGTCGATTCGCGTTCGCCGGTGCTGGTCTGGGCGCCGGGCGCGGTGGTCCCCGCCTACGCCTTCCCGCGCGCCGACGTGCGCACTGATTTGCTGCGTCCAACCAAAGCCTCAGCGGCCGGGGGCGAAGCCGGCCAACGCTTTGACCTCGAACTGGAGGGCACCGTCTATCCGGGGCTGGTTTTCGAGTACCCGACTGCGGACCTGCGCGAGCATCTCGCATTCGATTGGTTCCGCCGCACCAGCCCCGGCGTGGAGCACTGGTACGAGGAAGAGGAGGAGGTCTTCGTCCACCCGCGTAGCCCCTTCTCGCGGGTCGACGCGATCCCGTCCTCCCGCCACGTCCAAGTCTTCTTGGACGGGGAGCGGATCGCGGACACCCGCAACCCGGTCCTGTTGTTCGAGGGCCGGTTGCCGACCCGCTACTACCTACCCCCCGAGGATGTTGACTTCTCCCGTTTGCGCGCCAGCGACCTCGGAACGGCTTGCCCCTACAAAGGCGCCGCCTCCTACTGGTCGGTTGAGACCGGCCGGGGCGTGTACCGAGACATCGTCTGGTCCTACCAGGAACCGCTGCCGGCCGTCGCCGCGATCGCGGGTCGGCTGGCCTTCTACAACGAGTTGGTCGACTTGGTGGTGGACCAAGTTCCCGTCGAGCGGCCTCACACCCACTTCAGCGCCGGCCTAGCGGGTCGGTTCGCCCCCCACGCCCCTCAAACGGGGCAATCCCAACCGCCTAGAGAAACCGCCTAAAGAAGGAGTCTTGCGATGTCCCCGACCTTGGTCGCCTCCGACCTGACAACCCCCGAACTTTCCCGCCGCCATCCCGTCCCGCCGGACCAGTTCACTTTTGAGCTGAGCGAACGCCACGTCCGAGGCGTCATCGGGGCGACCGCCGTGGTCGACTCCCACAACCCGTTGCTGGTCTGGGAGCCGGGGCGCGCCGTGCCTGGTTACGTCTTCGACCGTGGGGACGTGCGCACTGACCTTCTGCGTCCCAACACAGCGCACATCGTGGCAAAGCACGCGCGGGTCGGCCAACGTTACGACCTTGTGCTGGACGATGCCGTCTATCCAGGACTCGTCTTCGAATACGATGTCGACGGGTTGCGCGGCCGTTTGGCTTTCGAATGGTTCCGTCCCGGCACCGAAGCGAAGGGTGTGGAGCACTGGTATGAGGAGGACGAGGAGATCTTCGTCCACCCGCGCGACCCGTACAAGCGGATCGATCCCCTCGCGAGCTCACGCCACGTCGAGGTTTACCTCGACGGAATCAAGCTGGCGGACACCAGGCGGCCGGTGCTCCTTTTCGAGACGAGGTTGCCGATCCGCTACTACATCCCTCCCGAGGATGTGGACTTCTCCCATCTCATCGCAACCGACCTGGCGACGGCCTGTCCTTACAAGGGGAATGCGAACTATTGGTCCGTGACCACCGATCGCGGGATTTACCACAACCTTGTGTGGTCTTACCAGGAGCCGATCAGGGCGTCGGCAAACATCGCCGGGCGCTTGGCGTTCTACAACGAGTTGGTCGACTTGGTGGTGGACGGGGTAGCCCTCGAGCGCCCCGAATCGGAATTCACCGGGTTGCTGGGCAAGGTCTTCCAACCGCACAGTTGACGGCTCCGGCCCAACGGAGGTCACGGGCGCCTCACCGCCAGCGGCGGCCCTTGCTACCCCTTGTGAGCCACCAGGCGACCAGGCTGAACGCCGCAAGCGTGGCGGCGACCACGACGTGCGAGCTCCCGAAGGCCTGGTAGTTGGGCGCGCGCAGCCACAACAGTTGGCCAAGGGAGGTTTGAACCAAGACGACTGAGATCCACAGCCCGGCCGCGAGAGCGACCCCCGCGATTTTGCCGAGGAGGCAAATCCCTATTCCGACGAGGGCCGTCAGCGCGACCGCCCCGGTGATCCAGTGGGCCAAAGCGAGGCCGGCCCCCGACTGGTCGGCCAACCGCTCCCCGTCGGACGCAAAGACGCGGTGGTAGAACGGCACCATTGAGCTTGGCACGTGGTTCAGCCACCACCAGGCCAGAGCGGACACGAGCGCCGGAATCAAGAGCCCGAGTCCCAAGGCCGCCGCCGCGTACCACCTCAGTTTGCCTGGGTCGAGCCTCTCCCAGGTGGGCATCTGCGGCGCGCACCAAATCAGCCAGACCACGGCCGCGGCCGCGGGCACGGCCTCCCAGTTGGACACGGTCACCACTTCCTCCGGCCCCAAGCCTTTGCTGATGTAGAGAGGGAACCACCAGGTCAACAAGACCCCGGCCACCCCGCCACCGGTCAGCGCCACGAACCGGAGTGGAGTGACGCCCCGCCCGCTCGCCCAGCGTGACAAGTCCTTGATCACGGCATGTCCGAATCCGTGACAGCGCAGACGGCGAGGGCCGAACGGTGGGCTTTCACCCACCGGGCCAAATCCGCGTCGGACAGCTGCTCCAGGCCGGTCGGGAGTGGGGAGTTCTCCCGGCGGCCGCTCACGCGGAACGCGATTTCGAGAGCCGCTGAGTACTCGTTCATTTCCTCCTCGCTCGTTTCGCCCCCCGACTGGAACTGAGCCTCGAGGCATTCGGGCGAGTCGGCGCCGATGAGCCCCCGCGCGAGCTCGATTGCCACGTCCCTGCGGAAGCCTTCCCTCCCCTGGGGCAGGTCGGCCGGTGCGGCCACCGTCTGGCCAAAGGACGTGGCCTGGGCTTCGGTCGCCCTTGCTCCGTTGCCGAGCACCAAGACCGGCACCCCGTCCGGTCCGGCGAGCGCCAACGCCTTCTCCGCCAACGCTGTCAGCTCCGGCAGCGCGGCCGACGCCTCCACGTTGACGCAGGCCGTCGAACCGCCCCCTCCCACCGGCGCGCAGACCACCGGGGCGTCCGGGTCCGGTCGCACAACCCCCGCCTGGAGCGCGGTCAGCCCGCCGGCCGCGCCGAGGGGAACCGCCAGGAGTAGAAGGGCGGCCAGCGAACTGGGACTGAACGCCGGCGTCCACCGCCGCAGCCATAGGGCGGCGACCGCCGCGGCCGCCCCGGCGCCCAGCAGAAACAGGAGCGCCCGGGGGACGGAAACGGACGCGGGCAGTTCCCAGCCCTCAGGGGGGAGCCCGTTTAGCCGCCAGGGCGCGGCGATCAGCCAGGGCACCCCCCGGTGGTCCGGCCCGCCCGTGCTCACGGCGCCCGGAAGAATGGCCGCCGCGCCCAACGCGACGGCGCCGGCCGCCACACCCCACAGGGAGTTGAACAGGGTAGCGGCCGCCAGCCCGACCGGCGCCCAGACCATCAGGGCGGCGGCGTCCGCGGCGACCGCGAGCAGATCGGGCGAGCCGCCGGTCGCGGTCAAGGCGAGCCGGACCGCAAGGGGCACGATGCCGACCGCGTACGCCACCAGCCCGGCGCACCAGCAAACCGCCATCACCCGGGCGACGCGCCTGGCGACGGGCCGGCCCGCGGTGGGCGGCCCCGCCACGTTGGCGGGCGCGAACAAGAGGTGGCACGCGCCGCCGAGCGCCAGCGAACCGAGGGCGAGCAGGACCGTCGTCTCGCGGGCGTTGACGTCGAACTGGCTCCACGTCATCGGAACCCACGACTTCCCAATCACACCGCTGGCCAGCACGGTGCAGGCTACGCCGCCGGCCAGGTAGGCCGCGACCCATCCGGCGGGCACGGGGAAACAGGCGCGCCGGAAGGCCGACGCCAGGCGGGTCACGCTTCCCCCTCTTCGCGGGCGCGGGCGCTCACCACGCCGTAGGAGACCTCCAACGGCGACGCGAACCGGCCGGCCGCGCGTTCGGAGGAGCGGCCGACCACTTCGAATTCGTCGAGCGTGCCGGAAAAGCGAATCCGCCCTCCGGCCAGCACGGCGACGTTTGAGGCGATCATCGCCAGGTCGTCGACCATGTGCGTCGACATGAGCACCGGCGCGGTCCGCGCCACGGATTCCAGGTAGCGCCGGGTCGCCACGCGCTGATCGGGGTCCAGGCCCACGGTGGGCTCGTCCAGCAACAGCACGGCGGGCCGGTGGGCTATCGCGCAGGCGATCCCCAACCGCTGGCGCATCCCGCCGGAGAGGGCGCGGGCGCGGTCTTTGGCGCGGTCGGCCAGCCCGACCACCGCCAGGGCGTCGGCGGCGGCCGCCGCGCAACCCGACTCCGGGACGCCGTGCGCCCAGGCCGCGTAGGCGACGTTGTCCGCCGCGGACGACATGCCCATGACTTCGAACCGCTGCGGCAGGAAACCCAGCGCCTTCCGGGCCGCTTTCAGGCCCTCGGCCGTGGCGGTGTCGTGGCCGGCCACAACGATTTGCCCGGCCGCCGGCTTCTGGACCGTCGCCAACAGGTTCAGCAGCGTGGTCTTGCCCGCGCCGTTGGGGCCCAGCAGGCCGGTCACCCCTCCCGACAAGCGCAGCGACAGGTCCGAAAACACTTTCCGCTTGCCGTAGGCGAAACTCACGCCGTCAACGAATGTGCTGCCTGTGTCCTTGGCGGGGGGCGTCACTGGTCTCTCCTCCAATTTGGTTCAATTCGTAGAGCCGCCGCCACAGGTGCCCTGGGTGGGATTCGAACCCACACCGTGCCGGGTTTGAGCCGACTGCCTCTGCCAGTTGGGCCACCAGGGCTGGTGCCAACGCATCGAATGCGTCCGGGACACTAGGCTACATGCTGTGAATGACAAGAAGGCAAACGAGGTGGCCGCGCGCCGGGTGGTCGTGGCCGAGGACGAAGCGCTGATTCGATTGGACGCGGTCGAGATCCTCCGCGAGGCGGGATTCGACGTGGTGGGGGAGGCGGCCAACGGCGAAGAGGCCGTCAAACTGGCCGAGGAGCTCCGCCCGGACGTGGTGATCATGGACATCAAGATGCCGGTCATGGACGGCCTGACGGCGGCGGACAAGATTGGCCAGGATCGGCTCGCGCCGGTGGTCATGCTGACCGCGTTCTCCCAACAGGAACTGGTCGAGAGGGCGAGGGACGTGGGGGCCATGGCGTTCGTGGTCAAGCCTTTCACCGCGGCCGACCTGCTGCCCGCCATCGAGATCGCGATCGCCCGCCACGACGAGATCGTCTCGCTCGAAGAAGAAGTCTCCAACATGGAGGAGCGCCTGGAAACCCGCAAACGGGTGGAACGGGCCAAGGGCCTGTTGATGGAGAAGATGGAGTTGAACGAGCCGGAGGCGTTCCGCTGGATTCAGAAGACGTCCATGAACCGGCGCCTGACCATGCGGGAGGTCGCGGACGCGGTGATCGCCCAGATGGACGCCTGAGCCCTTAGCCTAGAGCGATGACTCCGAAGCTGTTGCTGCTCGACGGGCATTCGCTGGCCTTCCGCGCCTTCTACGCGCTCAGGGACGCCGACTTCACCACCACCACCGGCGAGCCGGTCGGCGCGGTTTACGGGTTTGTGAACATGCTGGCCGGCCAGTTGAAGCGGCATCGGCCGACGCATGTGGCGGCCGCCTTCGACGCGTCGCGGCATTCGTTCAGGACGGACGTCTACCCGGAGTACAAGGCCGGACGGTCTGAGACCCCGGAGGAGTTCAAGGGCCAGGTGCCGTTGATCCAGGACGTGCTCGGGGCGCTCGGCATCCACTGTTTCGAGGTGGCGGACGTGGAGGCCGATGACGTCGTGGCGACTTTGGCCGCCAAGGCCGCCGGGGAGGGCATGGACGTCCTCATCATGTCCGGGGACCGCGACACCTTCCAGTTGGTGGGCGACAAGGTCACGGTGCTGTATCCGCAGGGGCGCGGCGCCCAGTCCGAGTTGGCGGAGATCACGCCGGCGGAGGTCGAGGCGCGTTACAACGTGACGCCGGCCCAGTATCCGGACTTGGCGGCGCTGGTCGGGGAGCAGTCCGACAACCTGCCGGGAGTCCCCAAGGTCGGCAAGGTCACCGCCGCCAAGTGGATCAACCAGTACGGCTCGCTGGACCAGGTGGTGGCCCACGCCGACCAAATCAAAGGAGTGGTCGGAGCCTCGCTCCGCGAGCACCTGGACCAGGTCAAACTCAACCGCCAATTGGGGGAGCTCAGGCGGGACGTGCCGCTGGACCTCGACCCGAAGGGCCTCAAGCTGGGGGCCGTCAACCGCCAGGAACTGGACCTGCTGTTCGCCTCGCTCCAGTTCGGCCGGATCAAGGACCGGCTCTTGGAGTCCGGGGTCTGGGACGCGAACGCGGTCAGGGACCCGCTTCAGGCGCCGCCGGAGGCGGTCAAGCCGATCGTGATCGGCGTGGGCGGCCTGGCCGCCTTCCTGGACGAATACGAAGGCGAGACGGCCGGCCTCCAGATCGACGGGCGTCTCATGCCCGGCTCCGGCGAAGCCTGGGGGATCGCGGTCGGCTTTGGCGATGGCCGCGTGACCGTGATCGAGGCGCAGTCGATCGACCCGGCCGACGAGGCGGCGCTCGCCAAGTGGTTGGCGGATCCCGACTCCGCGAAGGCGGTCCACGACGCGAAGGCCGCCGCCCAGGAACTCCACGGCAGCGGCCTGCGATTGGACGGCGTGGTCTTCGACACGCAGCTAGCCGCCTATCTGATCTGGCCCGACCAGCGCGGTTACGAGCTTTCCGACCTGACCGAGCGGTTCTTGGGCGAACGCCTGGCGGAGGAGGAAGTGGGCGGCCAGGGCGTCCTGGACCTGGGCGACGGCCCCGGCGACCTGCGGCACGCCACGAGCGCCGTGGCGACGGCCCGGCTGGTCGCGCCCCTGACCCAAGAGCTTGAAGACCGCCAGGCCACCAGCTTGCTGGTGGAACTGGAACAGCCGCTGACCAAGATCCTGGCGAAAATGGAGCGGGCCGGGATCGCCGTGGACACCGACCGCCTGGGCGACGTCCGCGCCGAGTTGGCGGGTCGGGTGGAAATGGCCGAACGCGACGCCTTCGCCGCCCTGGAGGGCCGTCAAGTCAACCTGGGCAGTCCGAAGGCCCTCCAAGACGTGCTGTTCAACGACCTCAGCATGCCCAAGACCAGGAAGACCAAGACGGGCTATTCGACGGACGCCGAATCGCTCGCGGACCTGTTCAAACGCACCGAGCACCCGTTCTTAGAACACCTGCTCGCCCATCGCGACGCCATCAAACTGCGGCAGATGGTTGACTCGCTTTTGGGCTCGGTCCAGGACGACGGCCGCATCCACACGACCTTCGGGCAGACGGTGGCGGCCACCGGGCGGCTGTCCAGTTCCGACCCGAACCTGCAGAACATTCCCGCCCGCAGCCAGGTGGGGCGCCAGATCAGGCACTGCTTCGTGGTGGGCCAGGGACACGCCGAACTCATGACCGCCGACTACTCCCAGATCGAAATGCGGATCATGGCGGACTTGAGCGGCGACCAGGGCCTGATCGCGGCCTTCAACGAGGGCGAGGACCTGCACCGGACGGTCGCGTCCCGGGTCTTCGGGGTGGAGCCGGAGGACGTCACGGCGGAGCAGCGGTCCCGCATCAAGGCGATGAGCTACGGCTTGGCTTACGGGCTGTCGGCTTACGGCCTGGCGCGGCAACTCGGCATCGGGCAAAGCGAGGCGGAAGAGTTGCGCGGCGACTACTTCGCGCGTTTCGGCGGGATCCGCGACTACCTGGAGGGCGTGGTCAGGCAAGCGCGGCGCGACGGCTACACCCAAACGATCCTGGGCCGCCGGCGCTACCTTCCGGACCTGGGCAGCCAGAACCGGCAGCGCCGTGAGATGGCCGAGCGGATGGCGCTCAACGCCCCCATCCAGGGCAGCGCCGCGGACATCATCAAGGTGGCCATGCTGAAGGTCGAAGACGCGCTTCGGGAGGCGGACGCGAAGTCGCGGCTGATTTTGCAGATCCACGACGAGTTGGTCGTGGAGGTCGCCGATGCCGAGTCGCCGCTTGTGGAGCAGATCTTGCGTCGGGAGATGGCGGCCGCCGCGCAGTTGAAAGTGCCCCTGACCGTGTCGGTGGGGCGGGGCGCCTCGTGGCGCGAGGCGGGTCATTAACGTTCCGGGCCTGCCACTAGGCTAGGCGGGTGCCCCACCCGGCTTTGCCCCGCTCCCAAGCCGGTTTGATCCTCTTGCTCGGCTCGATGACGGCTTTGGGGGCCGTCGCGGGGGACATCTACCTGCCGTCGCTGCCGGAGGTCGTCAAGGACCTGGGGACCTCCCGGGAATGGGTTCAGAACACCATCACGGTGACCATGCTGGGCGGGGCGGTCGGCCAGTTGCTGATCGGCCCGCTGTCGGACAGGTACGGGCGCCGCCAGCCGGTGCTGGCGGGCTTGGCGCTGCACGTGGCCGCGTCGATCGGGATCATCTTCACGCCTTCGATCAGCTTGCTGATCGGCCTGCGGTTCTTCCAGGGCATTGGGAACGCGTCCGCCGGCGTGGTGGCCATGGCGATCATCCGGGACCTGCGCACGGGTTCCGCGGCCGCGAAGCTGCTGTCCCAGCTGATGCTGGTGATCGGGGTGGCGCCGTTGTTCGCGCCGACCATCGGTACGGCTCTGGCCGGGCTTGGAACCTGGCGTTACGCGTTCGTGTTCCTGGCCACGGTGGGGTTGGCGCTGGGCGCGTTGGTTTGGGCCAGGGTCCCGGACACGCGCACCGAGGAGGTCAAACGCGCGGCCACCGGCGTGGGCCAGGCCTTCAGGGCCTACTGGCGGCTGTTCAGGGACTTGCGGTTCATGGGCTACGGGATCATCCCGGGCCTGGCCCAGTCCGCCATGATGTCCTGGGTCATCTCCTCGCCCTTCCTGGTCCGCACGCAATATGGGCAGTCGTCGGCCGTGTTCGCGTTGATCTTCGCCTTGTGCGGCCTGTTCATGGTGGGCGGCGCCCAGCTCAACGCCGCCCTGGTGTACCGGTTCAAGCCGAAGACGCTGCTGCTTGTGGCGTTGCCGGTGGAGTTGGCGTTCGCGTTGGTCGGCCTGGGGTTGAGCTTCACCGGCTGGGGCGGCCTGCCTGGGTTGATCGCCGGCATGGCGGCCATGCTGTTCATGAACGGCCTGGTCCCGGCCAACGCCTCGGCTCTCGCGCTCTCCCGCCACGGCGAGGTGTCCGGCGCGGCCAGCGCGCTGATCGGCACCACCCAACTGGGGTTCACGGCCGGCGTCATGGTTGTGCTGTCGGTTCTGGGCGACACGCAGCGGGACATGGTCACGGTGCAGGCGGCCGTTCTGGCCGCCGCCCTGGCGATTGTCCTGCTGGGCGGCGGCTACCGCCGCAATCGGGCCTGAGGGCGCCCCTATGATTGTTCTGCCCGGCGGAGGCCACCCGCGCCGGTTCCACCGGGCGGCCTCCCGCGCCTGAGAGTTCGCGTCGCGGCCCAAATGCGGCTAACATCGGGGGAGTTTTGATACACAGATGTTGCGCATTAGGGGCGTGGAAGAAGGAGGCGGGAGATGGTTGACGAAGCCACCGCAGATGCCACCACCAGGGCGCAGATCCTCGGCCTGATCGTCACAGACGGGCCGATCGCGGCGGGTCAGATCGCCGCCAAGCTGTCGCTCGCCGCCGCCGGGATCCGCCGCCACCTGGGGGAGTTGGCCGCCGCCGGGCTGATCGAGGATCATCCGGGCCCCGGCCCGGCCGCCCGCCAACGCGGGCGGGGACGCCCCGCCCGCTACTTCGTCGCCACGGCCGGCGCCCACCAGGCCCTCCAACAGGAGACGCCGTCCCTGGCGGTGGAGGCCATCGAGTTCCTGGGCCAGGCCGCCGGGCGGGAGGCGATCGGCGGGTTCGCCGGCCAACGCGCCCAGCGGCTGGAGGAACGCTACGCCACAATCGTCGAAGCCGCCGGGCCGGACCTGGCCGGGCGGACCCAGGCGCTGGCCGCCGCGATGAACCTGGACGGCTTCGCCGCCACCGTCCGGCCGGGGCCGAAGGGCCTGACGCTGCAACTGTGCCAAGGCCATTGCCCGGTCCACCAAGTCGCGCAGGCCTTCCCGGAGTTCTGCGAGGCGGAGACGCGGGCCATCTCGCGGCTGCTGGGCGTCCACGTCCAGCGCCTGGCCACCCTGGCCGGGGGGGAACACGTCTGCACCACCTGCGTGCCGGTCGCCCTGGGCATACCAACGTCAAAAGGAGATTCATGACCGCGCCAGCGCCCGGCACCGAAAAGCTCAGCCAGGCCGACGCCATCGCGTCGATCGGCCAGTACCAGTACGGCTGGCATGACTCCGACGCGGCGGGTCAGGCCGCCAAACGCGGCCTGACCACAGGGGTCGTGGAGGAGATCTCCCGCATCAAGGAGGAACCGGCCTGGATGTTGGAAAACCGCCTCAAGGCGCTGGCGCTGTTCCACAAGAAGCCGCTGCCGCTGTGGGGCGCGGATCTGACCGACATCGACTTCGACACCATCAAGTACTACGTCCGGCCCGTCGACCGGCCCGCCACCAGCTGGGACGCGCTCCCGGAGGACATCAAGCGGACCTATGACCGGCTGGGCATCCCGGAGGCGGAGAAGCAGCGCCTGGTGGCGGGCGTGGCCGCCCAGTACGAATCAGAGGTGGTCTACCACCAGATCAGGGAAGACCTTCAGGCTCAAGGCGTGGTCTTCCTGGACACCGACACGGGCCTGAAGGAGCATCCGGAGTTGTTCCGCGAGTACTTCGGGACCATTGTGCCGGCAGGGGACAACAAGTTCGCGGCCCTCAACACCGCTGTCTGGTCCGGCGGCTCCTTCATCTACGTCCCGCCGGGCGTCCACGTCGAAATCCCGCTGCAGGCCTACTTCCGCATCAACACGGAGAACATGGGCCAGTTCGAGCGGACCCTGATCATCGCGGACCAGGACAGCTACGTCCACTACGTGGAGGGCTGCACCGCCCCGATCTACCAGACCGACTCGCTGCACGCCGCGGTGGTGGAGATAATCGTCAAGAAGAACGCCCGCGTCCGCTACACCACCATCCAGAACTGGTCCACCAACGTCTACAACCTGGTCACCAAGCGCACACGGGTCGAAGAGGGCGGCACCATGGAGTGGGTGGACGGGAACATCGGCTCGAAGGCGTCCATGAAATACCCCGCCTGCGTCCTGGCCGGCCGCCACGCGCGCGGCGAGACCCTGTCGATCGCGTTCGCCGGCCACGGCCAGCACCAGGACACCGGCGCCAAGATGGTCCACGACGCCCCGGACACGTCCAGCTCAATCGTGTCGAAGTCGATCTCCCGAGGCGGCGGCCGCACCTCCTACAGGGGCCTGGTCAAGATCAACGACGGCGCCGAACGGGCCAAGTCCAACGTCATCTGCGACGCGCTGCTGGTGGACGACGTCTCCCGCACCGACACCTACCCCTACGTCGACGTGCGCGAGGACGACGTCACCATGGGCCACGAGGCGACCGTCTCCAAGGTGTCCGAGGACCAGCTGTTCTACCTGATGTCGCGCGGCCTGGCGGAGGCGGAGGCCATGGCGATGATTGTGCGCGGCTTTGTCGAGCCGATCGCGCGGGAGCTGCCCATGGAGTACGCGCTGGAGCTGAATCGGCTGATCGAACTGCAAATGGAAGGGTCGGTCGGCTAAATGGGGATTGTCACCAAGTCACGCGGCTCCCGCCTGGCCTCCTTCGACCTGGCCGACTTCCCGCGCCCCACGGGCCGCGAGGAGGAGTGGCGTTTCACGCCGGTCCGCGACCTGGCCGACCTGATGGCGGCCGATTTGGCGGCCGAGGTGGTGGTCCAGGTGCAGGGCCCGCCCGGCACGGGCGTGACCGTGGACACCGTGGGCCCCGACCATCCCGCCATCGGCCTGGCGCCGGCGCCGGGGGACCGGGTCGCGGCCGCCGCCTGGGCCGGGCGCGAAACGGCCACTCTGGTGACCCTGTCCGGAACCGCCGCCGATGCCGTCACGGCCGTGCGCGTGATCGGCGGCGACGGATCGTCCCCGGCCCGCCCGTCGGCCCTCCACCTGGCGATCCTGGCCAAAGCCGGGGCGCGCGGCACCATCCTGCTGGAGCACACGGGCCTGGCCCACCTGGCCGAGGGCGTGGAGATCGTGTTGGAGGAGGGGGCGGACGTCACCGTGATCGCGGTCCACGATTGGGCCGACGGCTCGGTGCACGCCGCCTCGCACCGGGCGCGGCTCGGCAAAGACGCGCGCCTGAAACACGCGACGGTCGCGCTGGGCGGCGCGCTGGTGCGGGTGACGCCCCACTTCGAACTCGCGGGCGAAGGGGCCGACCTGAACGCGCTTGGCATCAACGTGACGGATTCGGGCCAGCATCACGAGGCGCAGCTGTTCGTGGACCACGCGGCGGCGAACTGCCGCTCCCGGGTCGCCTACAAGGGCGCGCTGCTGGGGCCGGCGGCCCACTCCGTCTGGATTGGGGACGTGCTGATCCGGGCGCGGGCGGAGGGCACCGACACCTACGAGCTCAACCGCAACCTGGTGCTGTCCAAGGGCGCCCACGCCGACTCGGTGCCGAACCTGGAGATTGAAACGGGGCGCATCCTGGGCGCCGGCCACGCCAGCGCCACCGGCCGCTTCGACGAGGAACAGCTGTTCTACCTGCAGTCGCGCGGCATCCCCGAGGAACTGGCGCGCTCCCTGGTGGTGCACGCCTTCTTCGCGGAGCTGATCGGCCAGTTGGGCGCTGGCGAAATTGAAGACGCCCTGAGAGTGGCGGTCGACTCGAAACTGGATCAACGGAGGAACCCATGACAGCTATTGCCATCGCGGCCGCCGAGGAGGTCGGCCCCGGCGAAGTCAAAGCCGTGCAGGTGCGGCTCGGCCCGGAACCGGCGGTCTTGGGGCCCCCGGAGGAGCAGGGCGCGCCCGGCACAACGGCGATCGTCGTGGCGCACACGGAGGCCGGGGGCTGGTACGCGATCGGCGACGTCTGCTCGCACGGACCAGTGCTCTTGTCCGAGGGCGAGTTCGACGGCTGCACCCTGGAATGCTGGGGGCACGGATCGCGTTTCGACCTGGCGACGGGCGAACCCGAGAACCTGCCCGCCGACCGGCCGGTGCCGACCTATCCGGTCACCATCGAGGACGGCCAAATCATGATCGAACTGGGGGAGTAGATGACTACGCTTGCAATCCGCGACCTGCACGTCAGCGTTGAGGTGCCGGAAGGCGACAAGGCGATCCTGAACGGGGTCGACTTGACGATCAACTCGGGCGAGACGCACGCCATCATGGGGCCGAACGGCTCCGGCAAGTCAACGCTGGCGTATTCGCTGGCGGGGCACCCGAAATACAAGGTGACCAGCGGCAGCGTGCTGTTGGACGGCCAGGACGTGCTGGCCATGACCGTGGACGAACGGGCCCGCGCGGGGCTGTTCCTGGCCATGCAGTACCCGGTCGAGGTGCCGGGCGTGACCGTGGCGAACTTCCTGCGCACCGCCAAGACCGCCGTGGACGGCCAGGCCCCGCCGCTGCGGCCTTGGATCAAAGAGGTCGCCGCCGCGATGGACTCGCTGCGGTTTGACCGCGAGTTCCAGGAGCGGTCGGTCAACGAGGGCTTCTCCGGGGGCGAGAAGAAGCGGCACGAGATCCTTCAAATGGAGTTGCTGAAGCCGAAGATCGCGATCCTCGACGAGACGGACTCCGGGCTGGACGTGGACGCGCTCAGGGTGGTCTCCGAGGGCGTCAACCGCGCCAAGGCCACCACCGGAGCCGGGGTCATGCTGATCACGCACTACACCCGCATCCTGGACTACATCAAACCGGACTTTGTCCACGTGTTCGTGGCCGGCCGGGTGGCGGAAGAGGGCGGCCCCGACCTGGCCGCCCGGCTGGAGGCAGAGGGATATGACCGTTTCCTTAGCACCTACTGAACAAGAACTCGCGGCCATCCGGGCCGACTTCCCCATCCTGGGCCGTCGCCTTGAGGGGGGGCGGCCGCTGGTCTACTTTGACACGGGGGCCACCTCGCAGCGCCCGCGCGTGGTCATGGACGCCATGCGGGACTTCTCCGAGAACCACAACGCCTCCGTCCACCGCGGCGCGCACGCCCTGGCGGGCGAGGCGACGGACGCCTTCGAGGACGCCCGCGAGGCGATCGCCGCGTTCGTGGGCGCCAGCGCGGGCGAACTGGTCTTCACCTCGGGCGCCACCGGTGCGATCAATTTGCTGACGGCCGCGCTGGGCGCGGCCTCGGACGGGCGCGGGCAAGGGCTGGGCCGCCGTTTCGCCATCCTGCCCGGCGACCGGATAGTGGTCACGCAGGCCGAACACCACTCAAACCTGGTGCCCTGGCAGGAATTGGCCGCCCGTACCGGCGCCGAGTTGGCGTGGCTCCGGGTGGGCGCGGACGGCCGCCTGCGGCTGGACGACTTGCGCAGCGTCATCAACCAGCGCACCCGGGTCTTGGCGTTCACGCACGCCTCCAACGTCACGGGGGCGATCAGCGACGTGGGCGCGATCACCGCCGCGGCGCGCCGGGTCGGGGCGTTGACGGTGCTTGACGCCGCCCAGACCGCCCCGCATCTGCCGTTGGACCTGCCCTCCCTGGGGGTGGACTTCGCGGCCTTCTCCGCCCACAAAATGCTGGGCCCCAACGGGGTGGGCGGCCTGTACGGCCGGGCCGAACTCCTGGAGGCGCTGCCACCCGGTTTCACCGGCGGGTCCATGGTGGAGATCGTCACCATGCGGGACGCGACCTTCCTGCCGCCGCCGAACCGGTTCGAGGCGGGCACCCAGGCGGTCACGCCCGCGATCGGCTGGGCCGCCGCCGTCGGCTACCTGGGCCACCTGGGCATGGACCGCGTGGCCGCGCACGAACACGGTTTGACCGTGCGGCTGTTGGACGGCCTGGCGGGGCTTGAGGGCGTCCGCGTGCTGGGGCCCGCCGACGCCTCCGACCGCCTGGGCGCCGTCGCGGTGGACGTGGAGGGCGTCCACGCCCACGACGTGGGCCAATACCTGGACGCCCAAGGCATTGCGGTCAGGGTTGGCCACCACTGCGCCCAGCCCCTCCACCGGGCGCTGGGCGTGCACGCCTCCACCCGGGTCTCGCTCGGCCTCTACAACACCGCCGCCGAGGTCGACCAGTTCCTCGCCGCCCTCGCAGAAGTCAGGGGCTACTTCGGAGCCGCCGCATGAGCTCGCTCGACGCGATGTACCAAGAGCTGATCATGGACCACGCCCGCCACCCCCACGGGCGCGGCCTGGCGGAGGGCTTCGACGGCGAGTCCTTCCAGGTCAACCCCACCTGCGGCGACCGCATCCAACTACGGGTCGCGCTTGGGGACGGGCAGGTTTCGGGCATCACCTGGGACGGGCAGGGCTGCTCCATCTCGCAGGCGTCCGCGTCCATGATGAAAGACCTGGCCGAAGGCAAGACCCTGGAGGAGGTCGCGGCCCTCGGAGACGTGTTCACCGAGTTGATGCGCTCGCGCGGGCGCGGAATTGACGAGGCGAAGGCCGACCAGTTGGGGGACGCGGTGGCGCTCGAGGGCGTGTCACGCTATCCCATGCGGGTAAAGTGCGCTTTGCTTGGGTGGATGGCCCTGAAGGACGCCGCCGCCAAGGCCGCCGCCGGGGACTCCAGCCCCGCGCGCATACCGGAAGGGATCTAGGAAATGGCGCCATCGCCTTACACCGGCAGCGACTTCGCGCCCCCGCCCGGCCCCGTTCAAGGCGGGCCGGCAGCGGCGGGCGACCAAACGGCATCGGGCAACGCGGAACCGGAACTGCCCACAGCGCGGCCGGAGTCCCCGGCCTGGCCCACGGCGGCGGACGTGGAGGAGGCCCTCAGGGACGTGATCGACCCGGAACTGGGCATCAACGTGGTGGACTTGGGCCTGCTTTACGGCGTGGCGATCGACCAGGAGGGGCGGGCGGTCGTGGACATGACGCTGACCTCGGCGGCGTGCCCGTTGACCGGGCTGATCGAATCGCAGGCGGCGACCGCGCTGGAAGGCCTGGTCGAAGACGTGGAGATCAACTGGGTGTGGACGCCGCCGTGGGGCCCGGACCGGATCACAGCGGACGGCCGCGAGCAGTTGCGGGCCATCGGGTTCAACGTCTGAGGCGGCGGCGGTGACCATTCCCGATGGCGTCTACCTGCTCTCCTCCGCGGCGGACACGGTCATCTCCCGGCTGATCAGGTTCGGCACGGGCGCGGTGCACGGCCACTTGGCGGTCGTGTTCCTTGAGGACGGCCAGCTCAGGTCCTATTCGTTCGCGCGGCGGCGGTGGTCCACGCCCCTCGACGGTGCCTTCGTCGAGGAGGGGCGCGAGCGTTACACCTTCGAGGGCGGGCGGTGCTCGTCCCTGGCCCTGTTCTCGTTGCCGGCCGCCGTCCAGGCCGAAGTCCGGTCGCGGTTGGAGCGGCTTCGTCCGGAGTTGGAGCAATGCCTCTACAACTTGCCCGATGCCGTCGCCAACTCTTTGGGTCTTCGCGTCCGTTCGCGGGCCGCCCACACTTGCGTCAGCTACTGCGCGCTGATGCTCGGACTGGACCAGCGCCGCCATGTGGTCTCATTGCGCGACGTGCTGCGGGCCGCCGGGGCGAAGATGGTCTACAAGGGATCCCTGGCCGGTCTGGAGGAGTTCACGGGCGCGCGCTTCTGGGACGGCGACTCGGCCTTCTACGCCCGCCGCCTGCCCAAGGCCCAGGCCGTGGCCACGGTGCTTGGGTCCCAATCCCGCGCGATCGGCCGGATCATCCGGGAACGCCTGCCCTGACGGCGCTCACAGGGCCAGGTCGAGGCCGTCCGCGACTAGGCGGCCTGACGGCCGGAGCGGGTCGGACAGGTCCAGGGTGGCGGTCACGGCGTTGCCTTCGGCCGTGGTGCGGTAGACGTAGCGGGCGTTGGTGAGCTCCTGGCGTTCGGTGGTCGCGCGGGCCATCCACGGGTTGGCGCGCCGCCATTGGATGAGGCGGCGGTGCAAGTCGTGGAGCCACCAACCCCAGGGGGCCAGGTCGGCGGGGTGGGACGGAAAGGCGGGGCGGACGGCATCGTCGCCGCCCAGGCGGTCTTCCTTGACGCCGGTGAAACCCTGCTCGTCGCCGTAGTAGACGTGGGGCTGGCCGCCCAAAGTCATCAACGCGAACAAGGCCACGGCCGCTCCCTTGGGGCCCACCTGGCTGGCGATGCGCGTGACGTCGTGATTGGAGATGAACGTCACCGGGGAGTAGGCGGCGAGCAACTCGTTGTGGCGGGAGACCGACCAGTCGAGTTCGAAGAAGTTGCAGTCCTTGATGGAGGACCAGATGGCCTTCCACAATTCGTACTGGGTGACCGAATCCATGGTGGAGCGGGCCACGAAGTCCGCGCCGTCGCCGTGGAGGACCTCGCCGAAGAAGAAGGCGTGCGGGAAACGTTCACGCAGGCCTGGGAGAACGCCGGCCCAAAAGTCGGGGCCGGTGGCGTAGGCGGCGTCAAGGCGCCATCCGTCAACCCCGCGCTCCAGCCAATGGCCCATCACGTCCTGGGCGAAGTGGGCGACCGCCGGGTCGCCGTGGTTGAGGGTGATCAGCGAGCCGTGGCCCTCGAAAACTTGGGCTCGCGGGCCGTCCCAGCGGAAGAACCTTTTCGCCGCGGGCTGATCCGGGCCGGGGGTTGTGGCGGCCAAATGAAGGCGGTGCCGGTCCCCAACGTGGTTGAAGACACCGTCCAGGTAGACCTTGAGCCCGCGTTCGTGGGCTTGTTGGACCAGGTCCAGGAAGTCGGCCTCCTCGCCCAGCCGGGGGTCGATTCGGAAATGGTCGAGGGTGTCGTAGCCGTGGGTCTGAGACTCGAAGACCGGGCCCAGGCTGAGGGCCTCGAAGCCGAGCGCCTGGGCGTAGTCAAGCCAGTTGGCCAGGTGTTTGAAGGCACCCGCGCCTTGGGTACGGGAATCGGGTTCCGGCCGGATTGGGAGGCCGGCAAAGCCAAGCGGATAGACATGCCAGGCGATCATTCTTCTCTCAAGCTCCTCACAGCTCGCGCGTTTGCGGACGGCCTAGTTTGGGGGCGAGAGCGACCTTGGCCCGGCGCCTGGCGGGGCGCCGAAAAACTGACCAATCGAGGGTAACTCTTTTACCGCCCACCGCCTAATTCGCGCCCGGCGACTCTGGCTTCGCTTGCGGGCGCCAGTCGGCGGGCGGCCAACGTGCGCCGGGCGGTCTCCAAGCGCGCCGCGCGTGACGTGCGGGCTACCGGAAGGGCAATCGGCGAACCCGCATTCTCCCTTGGCGGATGGACACGACTGCGCCGATCTCCAACTCGGCTTCGACGGTTGCCAGATTCGCAGTCAACAGCGCGGCGAGGGCGGCGGGGATCAGGCCTTCAGCAGACCGAAGGAGAATCACCGATGGCGCAGCCCCGCCTTGAAGAGCCAGATTCGTGCTGAAGTCGCTATCTGCTGTGACAACAACGTATCCGAGGGCAGCAGCGAACGCCGCGATTTCTTCATCCGTCGCTCGGAGTAGCTCATGATCAACAACATGGGTCGCGTCGTGGCCTGCGGCCCTCAACCGCTCGGCAAGGCGGGGCGAGAGGTTCGCGTCGATGAGAAGTCTCATGCGGCCAATAGCGGCAGTTCTCGCTCCTGGGTGGCTTCAGCCGCGAATGCGAGGGCCTGCAGAACATCCTCTTCCACCAGATATGGATAGTCCGCAATGATGTCGGCGGGGCTTTTGCCAGCGGCCAGTTGGCCCAGCACAGCCGTGACGGTCACCCGCGTGTCCCGAATGCAGGGCAGGCCGCCCATGCGCCGAGAGTCTATCGAAATGCGGTCAAATCCCATTCGCCCAGCCTACCTGCGGTCAACGGCGGCTACCAGTCGCCCGGCAGCCCTGGCTTCGCTTGCGGGCGCCAGTCGGCGGGCGGCCAACGTGCGCCGGGCGGTCTTCAAGCGCGGTCTGGACAGGCCTAGTAGAATTAGCACTCGGACCACTTGAGTGCTACCGGACGTGGGGGGAGGGGAGAAACGCCAATGCTTGACGACCGCCGATTGGCCGTGCTGCGGGCCATCATTGAAGACTACGTCTCAACCGGCGAGCCCGTGGGCTCCCGTGGCCTGGTGGAACGCCACCACCTCAGCGTTTCGCCCGCGACCATCCGCAATGACATGGCGGTGTTGGAGGAGGCCGGCCTGATCACCCAGCCGCACACTTCGGCCGGCCGGGTGCCGACCGACGCGGGCTACCGCCTGTTCGTGGACCAGTTGGCGACGGTCAAACCGCTCTCCGCCGCGGAACGGCGGGCCATCCAGACCTTGCTGGACGGGCCGCTCGACCTGGACCAGATCGTGTCCCGTGCGGTCCGGGCGTTGGCGCAGCTGACCCACCAGGTGGCTGTGATCCAATACCCGTCGCTCCGGATGACCAGGGTCCGGCACATCGAGTTGATCGAGTTGGCCCCGGCGCGCTGCCTGCTGGTCATGATCACCGACGCGGGCCGTGTGGAACAGCGTTTCATCGAGTTGCCCGGCCCGCTTGGGCCGGACGCGGCGGCCATGCTGCGGGCGAAGTTGAACGAGGCCACGGCCGGCCCCTCGCTGGAGGAGGCCTTCGAAGACCTTGACAGCCTTTGGCTCGGCTTCTCCGAGGACGTCAGGCCCGCCGTCCAAGCGGTCGTGGACCGGTTGAAGGAGATCCCTAAGGCGGGCTACCAGGAGCGGCTCGTGTTGGCGGGCACGTCGAACCTGGCCCGCTCCTCGGCTGATTTCCGGAGCTTCATGCCGGTGCTGGAGGCCATCGAGGAACAGGTGGTGCTGCTCAAGGTCCTGACGGAGATGTCCGCCGATTCGGGCCAGATCGCCATCCGGATTGGCCATGAGACAACCGAGGCGGGTCTGGAGGAGACCTCGCTGGTCGCGGCCGGCTACGGCCCGGGCCGGACCGTCGCCAACCTGGGCGTGCTGGGACCCACCCGGATGGACTACCCTGGCTCGATTGCAGTGGTGCGCGCCATCGCCCTGTACCTTTCACGCATATTGGCCGCGTAGCCGAAGGAGACCATGAACGACTATTACGGCATCCTGGGGGTTGCCAAGGGCGCCACAGCCGAGGAGATCAAGCTGGCGTACCGCAAAGCCAGCCGCGCCCACCACCCGGACATTGTTGGCCACTCCACCGCCGCCGAGGAGAAGTTCAAGCAGATCAACGCCGCCTACGAGGTCCTTTCGGACCCGAAGAAGCGGGAAATGTACGACCTGGGAGTGGATCCGCTGGCCCCTGGCGGCGGCCAGCCCGCCGGCCATCCGTTCGGGGGTTTCTCCGGCTCTTTCACCGGTTTCGGCGACATCTTCGAGGCCATGTTCAGCGCCGCCGCGGGCGGCGCGGCGGGCCAGTCCGGTCCGCTGTCCCGCGCCTCGCGCGGCCGCGACCAGTTGGAACGTTTGACGGTGGAGCTTGAGGAAGCCGTCTTCGGCGGCGCCAAGGAGGTCGCCTATTCGACCTATTTGACCTGCGCCTCTTGCGGTGGCAGCTGTTGCGCGGCCGGGACCGCGCCGACCCGCTGCTCCGCCTGCCAGGGCCGAGGCGTGCGCGAGCGCCTGGTCCGCTCTTTGCTGGGGACCGTCCGGACCATGGATCCGTGCCGCCAATGCCAGGGCTTCGGGAACGTGATCGCCACGCCGTGCCCGGAGTGCTCCGGCCAGGGCCGGGTGCGCGGCCAGACCAGCGTCCAAATCAACGTCCCGGTCGGGGTTGACAACGGCAACCGGCTGCGCCTGATGGGCAAGGGGGAAGTCGGCCCGGCGGGCGGTCCCGCCGCCGATTTGTACATCGAGTTCAAGGTCAAGCGCCATCCCGACTTCGTCCGCGACGGCGACAACCTGTTGGCCACGTTGCCCATCCCCATGACGGCGGCGGCGTTGGGCGCCGCGATTGTGATCCAGACTCTGGACGGGCCGCGCGAGGTCGACGTCAAACCTGGTTCGCAGCCCGGCACGGTCATCACCTTGGAGGGCCTGGGCGCCGGCCGCTTGAACCAGCGCACGCGCGGCGACCTGCGCGTCGAATTGGACGTGCAGGTGCCCACCGGCCTTGACGACTCCCAGCGCGAACTGCTCAGACGCCTCGCGCTGGAGCGAAACGAGGAGCGCCCGGAAGCGCGCTTCGCCTCCACCGGCGGCATGTTCGCGCGCCTCAAGGACAAGCTGACCGGCAAGTGACCGCGCCGCTGTTCTGGGCGTCGGCAGCGGCGTTGGCGGCCGCGCGCGTCGGCGATTCCCTGACGGTTGCGGGTGAGGAGGCCCACCACGCCGTCGCCGTCAAGCGTTTGCGCGTGGGGGAGTCCGCCTTGGTGTCCGATGCCGCCGGCCGGCTCGCCCACACTTCCGTCAGCCGCGTTGTGGCTGGCCGGGCGCCGGAATTGACCGTGCTGGTGGAGAGCCTCGAGGATGTGCCGATCCGGGTGCCCCGGCTGATCCTGGCCCAGGCGCTGACCAAGCAACGCCGGGACGAGGCGGCGGTCGCCGCCGCGACCGGCCTGGGCGTGGACGCGATCATCCCGTGGCAGGCGGACCGTTCGGTCACAAGGTGGCTGGACGGCGCGGCCGCCAAGGCGGCCAAGGGCGTCGAACGTTGGCAGACCCTGGCCCGGGCGGAGGCCAAGGTGGCCCGCCGCGCGTGGGTTCCGGAAGTCCTCCCCGCGGTGGACTCCCCGGCGTTGGCCGGGCGCCTGGCCGGGGCGGTCGAATCGGGGGCGGTCGCGATAGTGCTCCACGAGCAAGCGGAGGCGGGCTTGGCAGGCGCGCTAGGGCTGGGCGGCCGAACCCCCGCAGACGCGGGGACCAAGGCCTGCGGCCCAACCGACCGGGACGGCATCGGCGGCGCGACGGCGGTTTATCTGATCACGGGCCCCGAGGGAGGGATCGGGCCCGACGAACTGGACGCACTGAAACAAGCGGGCTGCGCCACCGCGCGACTGGGCCCGGAAATCCTGCGCGCGGGCCTGGCCGGCCCGGCGGCCCTGGCGGTGGCCAGCCACCTCCTCGCCCGCTGGCCCCTGTAGCCCACGTACGTAGGCGCTCCACTCCCGTCGGCAGGCGCGCATTCCCATGCGCGCTGAGACCGCCGAAGACGGCCGTCTCAGCGGCCCAGAGTGCATTGGCTCGTGCTTCTTCGGCACGGGGTGCCCTCTGACCACGCGGCCGCCTTGGCACCCCCGCGCACGCGGGGGCTGCTCGCCGGGGCGATCCCTCAGCACCCGCCAGAAACCTCTACCCCCGCACACGCGGGGAACTGCCTGGACCAGAGCCCAGCGCAAACCAACGACCCAACCTCTACCCCCGCACACGCGGGGCCGTTACCGCCAAGCTGTCCCGCAGAGTAGGGCAGCGCTTTAGCGAGACTATGCCTGGATAACCTCACCGTCTGGCGGCCCGATGAGCCTGACTAGCCCCATCCCGTATGGCTTTCCCCGACCAATTCCCTTCACTAGAGCCTCCGTTGCGGCGCGATGATCGATAACCTCCGCGACGCCGGAGAGGCGGACCCATGCAATTGGAGGTCGGTCCTGATAGCCAGATTCCTGTTCGCCGCAGATCGCGGCTGAGTCCGGGGCCATGAGCAGGCCATGGCAGGCCAGACGCGTCCGCGCCCATTGCTCTCGTTCCGCAAGGGGGATCGCCTGTGGTCGCCGCCGAACTCGAAGCTCGCGGGGCAACAGCGCGGGCCCGCCTGAGCCGTTGGCTTCTGCAGCCAGAATGACGCTGATCCGCATCGACCTGCCTGGCGATGGATTCCAACGGCGCGGCCCCCGCAAATGGAAGCCCTTGGGGACTTTCGTCGGGGCGATCGTCGACTGGACGAACAGACTGTGCCCAACTACTTGGCACAGAACACCTGCGTAGCTGCGCGCGTTTGGGGCCGGGATCCGGTCTGGGAACAGGCTCATGCTCACGTCATGTATGCGCCGGCTGGTCCACGGTTCGTCCTGTGCCTTCGGCACCAGCACTAGCTGAATAAGGCTTCCCAAGTCTGGCTCCTGACGACGGCACCGACGGCGATCCCAACTGAGTTGTTGGTTTACGAAACAGTTTACACATTGCGATGCACTACTGTTGCCTTGAAAGGCTGTCAGCCGCTATTGCCAAAGGAACCCCAGTGACCGAGACATCTCTCTTCGCCGAACTCGCATCCGCGCTTGACCGGGGCGCGGTGGCGATCCGTTTCCGTGACCAGCTCGAGCCCACCGCGGGCCACCGACAACCATTTCAACCGGCCACCTATCTGGGCGATAGGGCACGTTCCTACGCGACATGGGCACAGGGCGTGGTGAACCCGGACGGAACGGCCGCGTTCCACGGGGGGGAACGTCTGACCATCACCTGCGTGACAGTGGACTCGGAGCCAAGTCAGGCGAATCGCGCGGAATCTGGGATCGCCGACCTTGTTGAACGCCAAGTGCTGGACCTTCCCAAGCTCGAGGTCATTGTCAATCCCGGCTGCACGCCGGAGCGGCCCGACACGGTGCCCGAGTTGGAGAGCATTCGCGGCGAACGGCGTTTCACCATCTTCGACACTCCCCATCGCGAGCAGGACCCGCTGTTTAGGTTCGGGCTGGTGCCCAGGGAAGAATTCGCCTTGGCGGAAACTGAGAAGAATGTCGCGGAACCTGTGCCCGGGTTCGTTCCGTTCGCCCGCACAAAGATTGGCCAATCGATCCTGACCGCGCCGGGAAACGACCTGTCCGCGCTGCTGCGCCACACGCCCGCTTCATTGGTGTTCGGCTTTTGGCACTCGTATGGCACTGGCCTCACGGCCGAGCGTGCGCGTCTGGCCAGGCGCTACACGTCAACCATAATAGCGCGTGACGCCCAGCCCGTGGTTGGTGGCACCGCGAAACGGGCGCTCTTCAATGAAGGCAAGGACGTTCAGCTAACGTTGAGCGACGACGACGACCTTCTGTTTGCTGTGGTGCCTCCTGAGCAGAAGGTCGACAAGACCGTGTCTGTTGGGAAACCCTCGTCGGTCGGGGCAGGCTCCATACTTGGGGAGTTTGGAGAACGTGGCTTCACCGCCGAAGTCATCGAGTGGATCTCCACCGTCAGTTTGCGCGGTTTTGCCCAGACACCGCTGGGCGAAGGGGTCAGCGCACAGCAGCGGCGCTCGGTGACCCTGGCCCTCGCCGTGCTGGCGATCGCAGGACGCGCGAGGGCCGATCTCTTCCTGCGGTCCGGTTGCGACTTGGTGCCGGTCCCAGGCACAAGCGTGATCGAAGCCATCCGCCATGATGGAAAGGCGGAGCGGCTGGAACTCGACCTGACTGACCAATCCTTGGGCGGGGCGCTAGCGGAAGCCAAGAAGAGTCTCGACGACGCCAGCAAGGGGGCTGGCAGGCAACTCTCGATTGGCGGCAAGGCGGACAGCGTCACAATGCGGCTATCGCCAGGTTACCGTGAGCTAATCGACGCCTCGAACGCCATACCATCGATTTTCAAAGGCGAAACTGACTAATGGCCGGCCCAGAACGGCCTGGCATCATCCGCATCGATGTGCGCCTAATCGCAGGATTCTTTGACGGCGACATCTCGCCCGGTCGCCACGAGTGGCCTCCGTCGCCCTATCGGGTGTTCGCGGCTCTCAGAGCCGGTGCCGCAGGGCTGCGTCGAACAGAGTCGCCCGCAGCGGAACAGCGGGCGGTGGATGCGCTCCGGCGCCTCGAACTCGCTGGGCCGCCAACCATCCACGCTTCGAACGCCGTGGCGCACCGTCGAGACTCTTTTGTGCCTGTAATACCCGACTATGGCGGCACGGGCGTCAACGTGGTGGACGTGGGCAGGATGGATAACCGAGTGAAGGCCAATTCGTTCCCGGAAATCTCCACTTCCCGGGCGCTCAAGCCAGTTACACGCGTCGCCCCCGACGTGCCAATGGTCGCCTTTGACATCGAGACTCATGACTTGACGCACGATGACGTGCTGTGGCTTGACCGGGCTGCAGCCGAGGTTGGATATTTCGGGCGTTCTACTTCGCCCGCGATCGTGAGGGTGTGGACCGAGACCCCGCTGATCCGCGGCACGGTTGCGCATCGGCCGGGGCCCGGTCGGGCCCTGAACGTGTGGGGACCCGGCACACTGGCCGTTCTCGACGCCAAGCATGCGGCCTTCGCTTGGGGCGACGTGCCTTTTCGCGGCCGGCCGCCAACGGCGAGCGTCCATTACACCATGCCATTCGAGTCCTGGGAGCCAGTGGGCGAATCCCTCGTCACCTGGGATGTGCTCACGCCATCACGCGGGATCCTGGCGGCGCGCGGCGTCATCCGCGCCCACAGTCAGCTTGGTGTTCTGGCCGATCAGGCGCCTGCGAAGACCCAGTTGTGCCTGATCGCCAATGTGGGCACCAAATACGCCCGGGGGCAACTCGCGCTGGCTCTGTCCTGCGATTCAGCTGCTTCCCGAAACACCGTGGTTGGGCGGCTCCGGGAGCTCGGTTGGCTGCCTGACTCACGCGGAGGGTGGCTGCAGCGGCGCACGTGGACCGCCTCGGCCCAGACGTTCGCATCGGCCGTGCCTTTCCGGTGCCCCGTCGGCTCGGCTGCCAAGGCGGAGGACCGAGCGCGCGAAATCCTGGGCCGGTGGGGCGAAATCGACCACCTGGCCATCAGCCGGCAGCCGTTTCTGCGAGGAGTAGAGCCTGTGCCGGATCGCCGGTTCTGGTTTGTCCTAGTGCGCTTCGCGGACGCTCTCGCCGAAACAGCTTTTCCGCGACGGCTTGGCCGATTCGACGGCACTCTCTATCCGATTGCTGAGAGGCAGCCGTGAGCGATCTGGGGATTGTAGAGTTCGTGGAGTTCTTCCGGGCGGCCCACGGAGGCCACGACCCGTACAAGTGGCAGATAACGTTGGCTGACCGGGCCATCTACGGCGAATGGCCGCGTGAAATTGAGGTGCCTACCGGCCTGGGGAAGACCGCCGCCATAACCGCTGCGGTGTTTGCCATGGCCGCACGTGACGATTCTCCAACCAGGGTGGCATATGCGGTCAACAACCGCATGGTTGTGACTTCCGCGTTTGACCAGGTCTTGAGGCTTCAGCGACTTCTTGTGCGGCACTCAAACTCAAGCAACTCCGGGCCATCTTCCGGGGCCAATCCGGGTCACGACCAAGATCCGACCGGAGTTCTGGCGGAAGTGTCGCGTCGCCTGCAGGCCCGCGCAGGAATGTTCGGGACGCAGCTTTGCCTGGCCCCGCTGGTTGTGTCGCGGCTGCAGGGCGGCGAGATGAAGGACACCGAATGGAGGCGTTCCCCGACGGCCCCAACAGTCATTACTGGCACGATTGACCAAATCGGGTCGCGCATGCTGTTCCGCGGTTATGGCACCTCAGAAAGAACCCGATCGCTAGAGGCGGGGCTCCTCGGCGAAGACTGCCTGGTCCTTCTTGACGAACCGCACCTCGCCGTGCCTTTCTTGGAAACCCTTGAATCCCTCAGCGCATACAGAAACCAGCTAGAGGCTTCGCATGAGAACGTGTGCATCTTGGGTGCCACATTGCCGGGCCGGTCGCGGTGTCTGATGGGTGCCGGAGCGGCGAGTGGGCACGAGCGCGCTTCCGCGCAGTTGGTCTTTGACGCCTCCGCGGAAGACCCGACAGGGCAGGTCAACCGCCTGATTCGCGTGCGCAAACCACTCCGAACTGTGAAAGCTCCCAAGGCGGCGATAATCGCCGCCTATGTTCGTGAGGTGCAACGCGCAGCCAATATGGGCAGGCGCCGCGTTGCCGTGATGGTCAACACCGTGGCGTTCGCAAGGGGCGTGTTTGAGGCGCTGCGGAAGGGCTTGGTCGCCGAGTCTTCGGGGGCATCGAAGCATCAAGTGGACGGTGTGTCGGACGAGGCGGATCCCCGGCCGGCGTTCCAATTCGAGTTGGCAATCGGCCGGGTGCGTCCGGACGACCGGCGACCCATCGCCGACAGGCTGAACCAGTGGTGTGGTCCGGACGCGGGCAGCGCGGCAAGCGCGGAGTCGCCGAATGAAGGCAATCCGGTGGTGGTGGTGGCGACCCAAACCCTGGAAGTCGGTGCCGACCTTAGCTTTGATCACGTCATCTCCGAAGCTGCTCCTTGGCCATCGCTGGTGCAGCGCGCCGGTCGGCTGCACCGCCGGGGCCTGGATAGGGCGGGCCACCAGCCCGCCGGTGAATTTGTTGTTATGTCGTTGTCGGAGGCCGGGGAACGCCATCCCGCGTACGGCAAAGCCTCCAAAGAAACCTTCGACCAACTGCGCGCGTGGACTCGTGAGGGAGAAGCGGAAATCGGGTATTTCGGGATTGAAGAAGCGGCGCGCGCTGGTCGCTTCGGGGAGCAGTGCTACCCCGCTCCAACCAATGCCCCCATTCTGCTCGACGAGCATGTGGAGACCTGGCTCGTCACCGCCCCAGCGCTCTCGCCCGATTGCGACGTGCCCGTGGCACCCTTCCTTCACGGCGAACAAACAGCAGATGATGTGCGCATGGTTTGGCGCGACGGCATCGCGGATCTCCTGGCAAGTCGACGGGGCGCGGCGGCAGGAAGCGCGCAGAAGCCGTTCAGCGATGCCGACCTTGGCCTTGATGCCTTACCCGTGCGACCGGGCGAGGTGATCGAGATCCCCGTCAGTGCGGCGCGCGCTTTCCTGCGCGGAGCCAGAGCGGCCACGGCTTTCGTGGCCGACGACGTTACCGCCCTTGAGGAAGGGCAGGATGGCTCGGCGGCTCCTCCGGATGGCGCTCACAGGCCGGTCTTCCTCATCCGCGTCGGAGACAACTGGTCAAGGAATCTCGCCGACTTGCGTCCCGGCAGCCACGTCATGGTCGACTCGCGCGCTGGCGGGTTGCTTCCGGGCAGCGGTACGGGAGGCTCGCGCCAGTTTCTTGGCTGGGATCCCACGGCGACTGTCAAGGTGACAGATCTTGGGGACGGCGTGGACGGCATCGGAAACTGGCGTGTGCGTGTCTCCAGACTTGCGGCGAACGAGTTTGCAGGGCCATTTTCGCTCGAGGATGCCGAACGCGACGAGATCGGAAGGCTGCATGGTCTGGACATGTGCACGGGCGAGCAACGTATGGTGGCAGGCGACTCAGTGGCCGACGCGGTGGCCGAACGTCTTAGAGAACTCATCCAGGCCGCCTTCGACCGCGTTGTCGGCGGAACCGAATTTGCAGCATTGCGGGGCCGGCGCTGCGAAATCGTCTCAATGGGCGTAGACGGGAGCCCACTCAGGGACATTGTGGCGAGGTTTGCGATCGCCGGGTCAACCGCCGAGCTTGGTGGGCAGGTGGAGTTGAAGTCCCACGCAGAGCGAACTGCCGCCTTCGCCGCCGATGCTGTCGGCCGCATCGCGGAACCGAAATGGCGGACAGCGGCGGTGTTTGCCGCGTTGCACCACGATGACGGAAAGGCGCGCCCAGAATGGCAACAGTACGCCGTGGGCGCGAGGGTGACTACGCCCAGTCGGGTGATCGCCAAGTCGGGGCGTTCGCCAGAGCGCGGGGAAAAGCAAACAGACCGAGCCGGAAGTGGGCTCGAAAGCGGTTGGCGGCACGAGGCGCTCTCGGCCTTGATCGTGGAACGCGCTGTGGCCGGAGAGTCGCAAGAGGATAGCGGGTTGCTGGTGGGGCAACGGCCGGACATGGGATCGTTGTGCGATCTGGTGGCCCACCTCGTAGGCAGCCACCACGGGTACGGAAGGCCTTTCTACGCGACGCATGTTGAAGGGCGGCCTGAGCAGGTGTTGAGCGATGCGAGGGCTGAACGCTTCCGGAAGCTTAACGCTGAGCTGGGCCCCTGGCGTCTGGCTCACATGGAGGCAGTCGTGCGGCTTGCCGATTGGGCCGCTTCTTCGGTGCCAACCGAGATAGGGCAACTGGGCGACGCTAGAGAAGGGCAAGCATCTCCGGTGGCGACAGCTGGCCGCTGGTCGGTTTTGAAGGGCACGTTTGTCAATGATCGCTTGCGGCCGCCAGTCGAAGTGGCGCTAGCGGGGCTCGGAGGCTCGAATCTGGCAGACTACTGCGCGGCAGTCGGCATGCTGCGGGCACTGTCTCTGGCCGATCCCTCGGTCACGCTGCGGTGGGACAGCGCGCGAGGGCTGGACACAGTGCCGGTGGTCGCGTTGCCGGATGTTCTGCCGTCTGAGTTCGAGCAGGAGGGTCCGGCCGCCGCCGGTGTCACGGTCCTTGAGCGGGCGTTGGATGGCCTTGCCGTGTTCGCGCGGGCGAAGACGGCGGTGTTCGGCTCCAGCGCCGGAGGGTCAGAATCGGGAATCGCGGTCGAGGACTTCCGGCGGATGGCCGAGGCGGCACGGGTCACCGACTTGGGCGAGTTGCTGGCCCGACAGGACTGCTCGGAATGGTTGTCCGGCACTTACTGTGAGTGGGTTCGGCTCAAGAGCAAGCCTCAAAGTGTGGCGGCAAGTGTGGCTGCCATCTGGACATCCGGTCGGGGCGACGCGTGGGGGCAGATCAGCGACGCCGTCGGTCTTCGTGAGCGGGCGTCGGGTACGGGCCGGGGAGCAACGGCAGCCAAGGAATTGATCAGGTCCGTGGGCGCGGCACTCACAGGGAAGTTCGGTGACCTCCACAGCTTGAGGGACCCAAGGGCCAAGCTGTTTGGCTTGGACCACGGATCGAGTTCGTTCAGGGCGAAGGCCGAACGCGACAGCGGGTATTACCCGTTGCTTGCCGCCTTCGCGCTGTACGGCTTCAACGGTCTATACCGTCCGCGCACCCGGTGGACGGCCACGGGGGCCCGCAGGCTAAAGGATGAACGCTTGGTCGAGGTGGACATGTGGTTGCACGCTTCTGCGATCCGTTACGCCACGCTGAGGCAAATCGCTCTGGTCGGACCCAAGCCAGTGTGGCTCGGTGAGGGTTCGGCCGTCAAGCGCTCCCGCGAGATCGTGACAAGCGGTCACAGCTCCTTTTTCGGGCCCGCATCACCACTGGACGCAAGGAGGTGATCAGGTCGCCAGGATCACGCAGCCGTGAGGCCATGCTCAGCTCCGGAGTGGTCAAGAATTGGTAGATGCGTGAGCAAAACTGCACTTCAAGAAGGGCAGTCCCCGCGTGTGCGGGGGTAGAGGCGGTCCTCGATCAGGAGGATGTTCCCTGACCACGCAGTCCCCGCGTGTGCGGGGGTAGAGGGTTGACACGGCGAGCGCAACCTGAGGAGGCGCAGCAGTCCCAGCGTGTGCGGGGGTAGAGGTCTTGGCCCAGCTCAATTCTGAGGCCATGGAGCGCAGTCCCCGCGTGTGCGGGGGTAGAGGCGACGGCGGCTCGCAGTTCACGCCGAGGCAGGTGCAGTCCCCGCGTGTGCGGGGGTAGAGGGTCCGGCAGACTCTCGCAGCCGCCGTCCCAGCCGCAGTCCCCGCGTGTGCGGGGGTAGAGGACCTGGCATGTGGTGCAGGGCGCGTGGCGGAAAGCAGTCCCCGCGTGTGCGGGGGTAGAGGCGGGTCGCTGGAGACCGTCTTCATCAAGTCCGGGCAGTCCCCGCGTGTGCGGGGGTAGAGGCGGGTCGCTGGAGACCGTCTTCATCAAGTCCGGGCAGTCCCCGCGTGTGCGGGGGTAGAGGCCAGGTTGACGTGATGGTCGCGTTCCGGGGCGTGCAGTCCCCGCGTGTGCGGGGGTAGAGGCACGGTCTGGGCGTCGCAGGGCGGGGACTTCCAGCAGTCCCCGCGTGTGCGGGGGTAGAGGCGTGGATTTGGAGCCGAAGTACGGGATGGGCGGGCAGTCCCCGCGTGTGCGGGGGTAGAGGCGGGCTGCACCTGCTCGGGACGCTGCTGCTGGCGCAGTCCCCGCGTGTGCGGGGGTAGAGGCATCGGCCGGGGCGCGATCTCGGTGAAGTGGCAGCAGTCCCCGCGTGTGCGGGGGTAGAGGGGACGGGATCGTCGGCCGGTGGCAGGCCGTGATGCAGTCCCCGCGTGTGCGGGGGTAGAGGCCGCTTCCCGCTCCCATGCCGCAGGCGTGCCCCGCAGTCCCCGCGTGTGCGGGGGTAGAGGCGGCGCCGGATGCGTTTTGGACTGGGTTTGGTCGCAGTCCCCGCGTGTGCGGGGGTAGAGGTGTGGATCCGGCGACCGTCGCGTCCTGGCTGAGGCAGTCCCCGCGTGTGCGGGGGTAGAGGGCGTGGACGGATCGGTGTCCAGCGGATGACGGCAGTCCCCGCGTGTGCGGGGGTAGAGGCATAGACATCTCGCACCGCGTCGGTGATACGGCGCAGTCCCCGCGTGTGCGGGGGTAGAGGCGTCCAACGCGGCGCGCGCGAGCTTGTCGGAACGCAGTCCCCGCGTGTGCGGGGGTAGAGGGTGGCAGCACCTCAAAGCGGCGCCGCCGGACTCGCAGTCCCCGCGTGTGCGGGGGTAGAGGGCCCTCAGCGGCACAACCGCCGCCAGGCCAGGTGCAGTCCCCGCGCGTGCGGGGGTAGAGGTCCACGTCGAAGACATGCGACATGACAAAAGCGGCAGTCCCCGCGTGTGCGGGGGTAGAGGGTCCGCCAACAACCGCAACCACCTGAAGGGAACGCAGTCCCCGCGTGTGCGGGGGTAGAGGCCCGAGAGAGGACGCGGCCCCGAACACGGCCGCGCAGTCCCCGCGTGTGCGGGGGTAGAGGCGCGTTCTTCACCTTCGAGTAGGCGAGCTCGGCGCAGTCCCCGCGTGTGCGGGGGTAGAGGCCTCGCCCGCGTGGTCGGCCACGGGGAACTGCCGCAGTCCCCGCGTGTGCGGGGGTCGAGGCATGGGCAAGGGCGCGATCTCGGTGAAGTGGCAGCAGTCCCCGCGTGTGCGGGGGTAGAGGAGACGATGTCTATGTCCGGCATGGACACGCGCTGCAGTCCCCGCGTGTGCGGGGGTAGAGGCGGGAACATCGAGTCTTTGGTCTCCGGGATCGGGCAGTCCCCGCGTGTGCGGGGGTAGAGGCACCGGCCGGGAGCCGGGCGGCCCGGCCAGCTAGCAGTCCCCGCGTGTGCGGGGGTAGAGGGCTCTGGTCGGGCGAGCTGTTGAACCCGGCGGCGCGGTCCCCGCGTGTGCGGGGGTAGAGGCCCGGACCGGGAGGCCACCGCCGAGGGATTCGCGCAGACCCCGCGTGTGCGGGGGTAGAGGGACGCGGCGGGCGTCCTCGTCGACGCTGCGTCGGCAGTTTCAAGGCCCGGCTGGGTGGAGCGACCTCTGGAGACAGGCACGGCGAGCCCCGTGGCGGCCGGCGCAGGCTGGTTGCGGAAAGTGTCTGCTCCGCGCAGACCAGTCGCGGCGGCGCGAGTGGGAAGCTTTAGGTCACGAGCAGTAACACCCAATAGCATTGGGGCGGGTGCGGATGTGATCGGCGTCACTCGGCTGGTCTGAAGGGCGGCAGCGGTGCCGTCACGGGACCTAGCGAGGCTGGTCCGCCGCGAACGCGAGCCCCACGAGTGAGGAGACACGACCATGTCGGACTGGACCAATTTCGACCAGGCGAGCGCCGCGCTGAACGACCCGAACTTGCCGCCAGCAGAGTTGGCGGCGATCGCGGCCGCCCAGGCCGGCCTCCGGCCGCGGGTGGCGGCGCACCCAAACGTGTATCCCGACCTGGTGGCCTGGTTGCGCGACCAGGGCGTGACCGCCGCGCAGTCATTCCAGGCCCCAGCGCCGTCGTGGCCGCAGCAGCAGCCGCATCAGACGGAGCCGCAGCCTCAGCAAACGCCGCAGCGACAGCCATATGCGCCGCAGCAGCCGGCTTCGCCCCAGCGGGACTGGCGCCAGGAGGAGGCTAACGCGCCGCAGGCGTGGGCGCAGCCGGCGCCGGCCGCCCCCCAGCCGCCCGAGCATCCGGGCGCGGTGGGCGGCCCAGGTCCCTGGGGACAGCCTCCCGCCGCATCCAAGCCCAAGCGCAAGCGCTGGGTGGTGCCTGTGGCGGTCGGGGCCGCGGCCATCGTCTTGGGCGCCGGCGCGGCCGGGATTGTCGCGCTGACGCGGGATGACCCGGAGCCGGGCGCGGACCGCCAGACCCAGGCCCCCAGCCCCAAGACGTCGAAGGCTACACCTTCGAAGACCCCGGACGGGAAGGGATCCGAGTCGCCCGCCGCCAGCGGATCCGCGTCTCCGAGCGCAAGCCAAGCCGAATCCGCCTCGGCGGATCCGGGCGGCCCCCGCAGCATCCAGTTGGTGGACGACGGCGACCAGGTCTGGTATGACACGGGCGAGACTCCGTACACCGGGGTCGCGTTGCTGGAAACTGTGGACTACGCCGAACTAGGGTTCATCCTCTCCGCTGATCGCAAGTCGCTTCACGACCTGACCATCCGACTGGTGGGGGGCGACTTGCGGGACCTCTCGATCAGTTCGATGACGCGTTCGACCACCCAGGAGTTCGACATCGTTGACGGCAAGGTCACGTGTGACATCGGGTCGGATTCGGAGAATGTCAAACTCGAGTTGTCCTTCGCGCTGGATGTCGCGACCGGCACCTTGACGTTCGACTTCGTGTCTTCCAGCGGCCAAGCCAAAGACCTGGGGTCCGGAGCGGTGGCGGTCAGCCCGGCGGACGTCGACTGACGCGCTTGGGCGCGAATGGCGGCCAATCGCTGATCGGAGCGCCGCGCTCGGTAGAGTAGGCACATGTCATTGCCCGCAGATTGTCTGTTCTGCCAGTTCGTCAACGGCACGCTCGAGACGCAGATCGTGGCCCAGAACCAGAACGCGATCGCTTTCAGGGACATCAACCCGCAGGCGCCGCTGCATGTGCTGGTCATCCCCAGGGAGCATTTCGCCGACGTGGCGGCCCTCGCCGCCGCGGACCCGGAGGCGCTCGCGGATGTGGTCGGCCTGGCCCAGGAGGTGGCCATGGATGAAGCCGACGGCGAGTACCGCCTGATCTTCAACTCCGGCCCCATGGCCGGGCAAAGCGTCTTCCACGTCCACGGGCACGTCCTGGGAGGCACCAGGCTCGGGTGGACGCCGGCCTGATGGCGGAAACGAACGCGGCCCTTCGAACCATTCAGGTGCCGGATCAAAGCGTCATGATGGCGCTGGTCGGCCGGGCGGACACCAATCTGAGGGCGATCGAGCAGGCGGTGCCGAACGCCGACGTCCATGTCCGCGGGGATGTCATCACGGTTCGCGGCGCGGAGCAGGACGCCGACGCGGCGGCCGCGCTGATCAGCGAGCTTCTGGTGATTGTGGGCCGCGGCGGCCAGATCGGGCCGGACGACGTGCGGCGGGTCGCCGCCATGCTCGCGGACGGCCCGGACGGACCCGCCGGCGGGCAGGCGCAAAGCCCCAGCGCGGTCCTGACGCAGTCGATCCTTTCGGCCAGGGGACGCACCGTCCGGCCGAAGACGCTGGGCCAGAAACGCTACGTGGACGTGATCGATGCCGCCACCGTGATTTTCGCGATCGGCCCGGCCGGCACGGGCAAGACTTACCTGGCCATGGCGAAAGCGGTCCAAGCCCTCCAGTCGAAGCAGGTCAACCGGATTGTGCTGACCCGCCCGGCCGTGGAGGCGGGGGAGCGGCTGGGCTTCTTGCCCGGCACGCTGGGGGAGAAGATCGACCCGTACCTGCGGCCGCTTTACGACGCGTTGCAGGACATGATGGACCCGGACCACATCCCCAAGCTGATGGACGCGGGCACCATCGAGGTGGCCCCCCTCGCGTACATGCGCGGCCGCACCCTCAACGACGCCTTCATCATCTTGGACGAGGCCCAGAACACCACCGCCGAGCAGATGAAGATGTTCCTGACCCGGCTGGGCTTCGGTTCCAAGATGGTGGTGACGGGAGACGTCACGCAAACGGACCTGCCGTCCGGCCAGCACTCTGGGCTGCGGATTGTGCGGGAAATCCTGGACGGCCTGGAAGATCTCGCCTTTGTGGAGCTGACCAGCCGCGATGTGGTCCGCCACCGGATCGTCAGCCAGATCATCGACGCGTGGGGCGCCTGGGACGAGGCGCGGTACCGCGAAAGAACCGAGCGCGGGGGACGCCAATGAGCGTGGACGTGCTCAACGAAACCGAGACGCCCGTTGACGAGTTGGAGTTCGCGCAGCTCGGCAGATTCGTGCTGGACGCCCTCAATGTCCACCCGCAGGCCGACCTGGTGATCTCCTTCGTGGACCAGAACACCATGGCGGAACTCCACGAGCGGTTCCTGGACGAACCCGGCCCCACAGACGTGATGAGCTTCCCAATGGACGAGTTGCGGCCGGGGGATGAGGACCAGCCCGGCGAGCCGGGCATACTGGGCGACGTGGTCATCTGCCCGGATGTCGCCGCCCGCCAGGCGCGCGAACTGGGCCACAGCCTGGAAGACGAGATGCTGGTGTTGGCGACGCATGGGATTCTGCACCTGCTGGGGTTCGACCACGCCGAACCGGCGGAGCACAAGGCCATGTTCGCCCTGCAGCGCAAACTGGTCTTGTCCTTCATCGCGTCGAGGTAGCCCGTGGGCGCGATTCCATGGTGGGTCTTGGCCTTGGGCGCGGTGGGCGGCGTCGCGTTGTCCATGCTGACCGCCGCCGGCGAGGCGGCCCTGCAACGTTTGGCGCTGGCCAGCGACCACGACCTCGCGGCCCTGCCCGCCAGACGCCGCCGCCGGATCGCCAAGCTCCTGAAATCCGCCGAGACGGTGGTCCCCTCCTCGGCGTTCGCCCGCGTCTTGTTCCAACTGGTGGCGGGCATTTCAGTGGCGCTGGCCGCTGTCGGCTTGGCCGGACAAGGCTGGGCCGCCCTGGGTTGGGCGCTGGCCGCAGCCGTGGTGGTGGCCGTCGCGGTGGCGGTCATCCGGCCGCGCGCCCGGGCCTCGGCCGAGCCGGTCAAGGCGCTCAGGTTCGCCGGACCCTGGCTGACTCTCTTCCATTTCCTGCTCGCCCCTTTGCGGCCCCTGCTGCGCCGCCTCGCCCCGTCCGCCATGCTGCTGTCCCCGGAGGAGCTCGCCGATCTGGTGGAGAACGTCTCCACCACGGACGCGATCGCGGCCGAGGACCGCGAGATGCTCACCTCGGTGGTCGAGTTGGGCCAGACCACCGCCCGCGAGGTGATGGTCCCGCGCACCGACGTGGTGGCGGTGGAGGCCGGCAAGCCGCTGCGCAAGGCGATGGCGCTGTTCCTCCGCTCGGGCCATTCGCGGGTCCCGGTGACGGGCCCGGACGGCCTGGACGACGTGCAAGGGGTCGCCTATCTCAAAGACACCGCTTTGGTTTTGCAAGCCCGGCCCGATGCCGCCGACGAGCCCGTCAGCACCGTCATGCGCCCAGCGGTGTTCGTTCCGGAGTCCAAACCCGCCGATGACGTGATGCGGGAACTCCAGTCGCTGGGCACGCATTTGGCCCTGGTGGTTGACGAATACGGGGGGGTGGCCGGCCTGGTGACCATGGAGGACCTGTTGGAGGAGATAGTCGGCGAGTTGACGGACGAACACGATCCGGACCCGTTGGAGCTGGAGTCCCTGGGCGACGGCGTCTACCGGGTGCCCGCCCGTTTCGAGTTGGACCAGTTGGGGGAGGCGTTCGGCCTGGAAATTGACGACGATGACGTGGACACGGTGGGCGGTCTGCTCGCCAAGGCGGTGGGCCGGGTGCCCATCTCCGGCTCGCAGGCAGAGGTGCAAGGGCTGGTGTTGACGGCCGAACGCATCGAGGGGCGCCGCAAGCAACTCTCGACGGTGCTGGTCAGAAGGTTGGAAAGGCCGGTGGCGGAAGATGAGGAGTGAGAGCGGGGATGGGCTGGACGGCATCGGGCAATTCCGGTCTGGCTTCGTGGCGGTGGTGGGGCGGCCGAATGTGGGCAAGTCGACGCTGACGAACGCGCTGGTGGGGGAGAAGGTGGCGATCACGTCGAGCAAGCCGGAGACCACGCGGCGGCAGATCCGCGGGATCATCGACCGGGACGGCTACCAGGTGGTGCTGGTGGACACGCCGGGGCTGCACCGGCCCAGGACGTTGCTGGGCGAGCGCCTGAACGACATGGTGCGGGACTCGTTGGCGGACGTGGACTTGGCGGTGGTGTGCCTGCCGGCGGACCAGCCGGTGGGGCCGGGGGACCGGTTCTTGCTGGGCGCGCTGCCGGAGCGGACGGCCCGTCTGGCAGCGGTCACCAAGATCGACAAGGTGGCCCGGCCAGCGCTGGCCGCCAAACTGGTCGAGGTGGACGCCCTGGCGGATTGGCGGGCGGTGGTGCCGGTGGCGGCGGCCCAGGGGCCCGGCGGCCCGGGGGTGGGCGAGCTCAGCACGGTGCTGGGCCAGGCCATGCCGCCGGGGCCGCGCTGGTACCCGGAGGGCGACGCGACGGACGAGCCGTTGGAGGTCAGGATCGCGGAACTGGTGCGGGAGGCGGTGCTGGAGCAGGTCCGCGACGAGCTGCCGCACTCGGTGGCGGTCCTGGTGGACGAGGTCGAGTTGCCGAAGATCCACGTCTCGCTGTACGTGGAGCGGGACTCGCAGAAGGGGATTGTGATCGGGCGGCGTGGCGCCGGGCTGAAGGCGGTCGGGTCCCGGGCGCGGCCCCAGATCGAGGCGTTGGTGGGACGCAAGGTGTTCCTCGAAATCCAGGTCAAGGTGGCCAAGGAATGGCAGCGCGACCCGAAGGCGCTGCGAAGGCTGGGGTTCTGATGGCGCGGGCGCGCTGGCGGGCCGTGCCCACTCAGCAGTTGGCCGCGGAGCGGGCGGACACGGGCTTCGACGGCGCCCCCGCGCCGGAGGCGTTCGCGGTCCGGCGCGAGTTGAAACGGCTGACCTTGGACGGCGTGTCGACCGTGGTGCAGGTGACCCGCCCGGACGCGCCCGGGCGCTTCCCGGCGTTCCTGTTCTGTCATGGCGCCGGGACCGGCAACCACACCGCGTTCGACGAGCATTGCGCGGCGCTGGCGCGGCGCGGGGTGGTCGGGGTGGTGCCGGACAAGGACCTGACCGCGTATTCGACGCTGCGGCGGGACTACGCGCACATGGCGCGGCAATACGCCGAATTGTCCGGGTGGGCGCGGGGCCAGGACTGGCTGGCGCCGGGCCGTCTGGGCTACTACGCCGAATCGGAGGGGGCCTGGCTGGCGCCCTGGGCGGCGGCCGAATCCCCGGCGGACTTCATGGCATTGGTGTCCGCGCCCGTGGTGAGCCCGCGCCGGCAGTCGCTCTACGCCATCGGGACCTATCTGACCTCAGTGGACGCGCCGGCCTCCGCGTTTGACGCGGGCGTGCGGGTGGCCGGGGCCACCATGCCGCTCGACTGGTTCGAGTACGTCGACTTCGACTGCCTGCCGTATCTGGAGCGGCTGGCGTGCCCGGTGTTCATGGCGTACGGGTCGGCGGACATCTCAATGCCGGTGGTGGAGGGCGCCTCCCTGGTGATGGGGGCCACCTCGGGGCCGGTGGCGGTCCGCTACTACGCGCGGGCGGACCACGGGCTTCGGCGGGGCGAGGACCGCCATGTGAGCAGCACTTTCTTGAGCGACTTGGCGGCCTGGACCCTCTGCCTGGAGAACGATCCGGCGCCCACCCCGGCGGTCGCGGGACTGCCCCCGGTCCAGCCTTTCGCGGCGGCGCCGCCCGCGCCCACGGGGCCGGTGACTAGGGACGCCTGGTTGGTGTTGGCGGCGCTGGCGGCCCTGGCTGGCGCGGGTGTGGGCGCGCGGAGCGAGCCGGCCCGGTTGCGGCGGCCCCTGGCCTTGCTGAGGGCTGGGGCGGTCGCGACTTTGCTGGCGCAGGCGGCCTACCTGGGCTTCTTGTTCCGGCTGGCCGGGAGCTACCGGACCGCGCCACGGGCGGTCCGCCTGGGGCACCGCCTGGTGCGAGGTACGGGGCTGGCCACGGCCATCGCGGGCGCGCTCACGGCCTGGCGGGGTCTGCGGTTTACGGGACCGGCGGGACCGGCATCGGCGGGAACGGCGTCGGCGGCGCGTACGGCGGCGGCGGGGCGGACGGCGTCGACGGCGCGGGTGGCGGCGGGCCTGACCGGGGCGGCCATCTTGGCGCGCCTGGCCAGACGCTGGGGTGCCTTCTGAGCCCACTCCCTGGCGCGGCGTTTGGGGAAACGCTGCCCGGAGGGTTAGGGTAGGCGGGTCATGTGCGTTCGCAACCTGCTGCTTCTCAGCCGCGACAGGGCCTGATCAAGGCCGGCTCCCTGCCGCGGTGAGTTAGTGACGCCCGGCCGGAACCGAGCCAAAACCCAAGTTGCGAAAGAACCTCAATGAATCTCCAAAAGCCCTCGGGCATGCCGTTCCACAAGTACGTCCCCTTCACCGCCGTCGACCTGCCGGACCGCACCTGGCCGTCAAAACGCATCACCAAGGCCCCACGCTGGCTCAGCACTGATCTGCGGGACGGCAACCAGGCGCTCATCGAGCCGATGGACCCCAGGCGCAAGCGCCTCATGTTCGACCTGCTGGTGGCCATGGGCTACAAGGAAATCGAGATCGGCTTCCCGTCCGCCTCCCAAACGGATTTCGACTTTGTCCGGTCGCTGATCGAAGACGACGCGATCCCCGAAGACGTCACCTGCTCCGTGTTGACGCAGGCCCGCACCGACCTGATCGATCGGACGGTCCAGTCGATCATCGGCTTTCCGCGCGCCACGGTGCACATGTACAACGCGACCGCGCCGGTCTTCCGCCAGATCGTCTTCCACAACGACAAGGCGCAGACGGTCGCCCTGGCGGTGGACGGTACCCGCGACGTCATGGACTTCGCCGCCAAGTATTTGTCCGATGACGTTCTCTTCGGCTACGAGTACAGTCCCGAGATCTTCATTGACACCGAACTGGACTTCGCCCTTGAGATTTGCGAGGCGGTCATGGACGTGTGGCAGCCCACCCCGGACAGGGAGATTGTCCTGAATCTGCCGGCCACGGTGGAGCGTGCCACCCCGAACGTGTACGCGGACCAGATCGAATGGATGAGCCGCCATCTATCGCGGCGCGACTCCATCGCCTTGTCGGTGCATCCGCACAACGACCGGGGCTGCGCGGTCGCGGCCGCCGAATTGGCGGTCATGGCCGGCGCTGACCGGGTCGAGGGCTGCCTGTTCGGCCAGGGGGAGCGCACCGGCAACGTGGACCTGGTGACGCTCGGCATGAACCTGTTCACCCAGGGGATCGACCCGATGATCGACTTCTCCGACATTGACAACGTCCGCCGCACCGTGGAGCGCTGCACCCGCATGGAGGTCGATCCGCGCAGCCCCTACGGCGGCGACCTGGTGTACACCGCGTTCTCCGGGTCCCACCAGGACGCCATCAAGAAGGGCCTGGACCAGCGTGAGGCGACCGCGGAAGCCGAGGGGCTAGACGAACACTCCATGACCTGGCAGATCCCGTACCTCCCCGTGGACCCGCGCGACGTGGGCCGGACCTATGAGGCGGTCATCCGGGTCAACTCGCAGTCCGGCAAGGGAGGGGTGTCCTACCTGATCAAGTCGGAGGGGCACCTGGACCTGCCGCGCCGCCTCCAGGTCGAGTTCTCCCGGGTGGTCCAAACCCAGACCGACGCGACCGGCCTGGAGATGACCGCGGACGACTTGTGGCGCGCCTTCGAGGACGAATACCTGCCCTCGAACGGGGACGAGGGCTTGGAGCGGTGGGGGCGGTTCGAGTTGCTGTCCACCCGCACCGATTCGGCGCCGCGCTCGGGGGTCGAATCGATCCAAGTGGAACTGCGGGACGGCGACGGCCGGCTGACCCTGTCCGGCACCGGCAACGGCCCGATCGACGCCTTCATCGGCGCGTTCAACGAATTCGGAGTGGATGTCGCGGTCCTGGACTACTCGGAGCACGCGCTGTCCGGCGGCGGGGACGCCTCGGCCGCCGCCTACGTCGAATGCGAGGTGGAGGGCCAAACTCTGTGGGGGGTCGGGATAGACCCATCGATCACCACAGCGTCGTTGAAGGCGATCATCAGCGCGATCAACCGCGCGCTGCGCTGAGGAAATGGGGACGGTACCTGTTTCCGGCCAGCCGGAAACAGGTACCGTCCCCATTTCCGCGCAATTGTGGTGTGCTCAGACCTGCGCCCCGTCGTCATCGTCTTCCGGGTCGCGGGTGTGGGGCATCTTCCAGATCAGGGTGGCCGCGCCGGCCACAATCCCGAGCAGACCGGCGCGGGGCAGCCATTCGGGTATCCACGAACCGACGATCGCCCAGGCGAACACGGCCGCCAGCCCGCCGACCAACCCGATCCAGGCGAGGACCAGCAGCGGGTCGCCCGCCAGGGCCGGGGGCGGATCGGGCGGCTCGAAATGCTCCTCGACCTCTGCGGGGCTCCAGTCACGCGGTCCGTAGACGGGGGTGTCGGCGTCCGAATCGAGCGAATCCTCGACCTTCTCAAGATCCGCCAAATCGCCGGACCAATCCGGGGCGCCCGAGCCGTCCGGGTCGTCAAGGTCGGCGTCCTCGCCCGCTTGGGGCGCCCACACGACGTGCCCGCCCTGGCCTCCTTTGCCGCCCTGCGTGTTCCCATGCGGCTGCCCTGAGGCCCATTCGTGCAGGTCAGGCGGCAGGGATGGGGCGAGCTCCTCGGCGAGTTCACGCCAGCGCGCGTCAAAATCGGGCGCCTGGTCGTCCCGCCGGTCGCCGCCGCGGTGGTCGCCGCTCACCCGTGGAACTCTACTCGGATGGCCTGGGAGCCGCCCAGCTTCCGAGCCGCCGGGCCGCCCCGGCCGGTCAAGGGCGCGGGATCTGGGACCGCGCTCTAATAGAGTGAAGGGGCAACGCTCTTGGACAAGAAGGGAACAACCGGTGTTCTACTGGCTCGCCAGGGCGGTCTTGGGGCCGCTCGTGCGGCTGATTTACCAGCCGTGGATCACCGGAGCCGAGAACATCCCGGCCAAGGGCGCGGCCATATTGGCCTCCAACCACCTGGCGGTGTTCGACTCCGTTTTTGTGCCCGTCCTCATCCCGCGGCGCGTCTTCTACATCGCGAAATCGGACTACTTCACCGGCCGGGGCCTGAAGGGCCGCCTGACGGCCGGCTTCATGAAAGGGATCGGCATGATCCCGGTGGACCGGTCCGGGGGACGGGCGGCGGCATCGGCGTTGGAACAAGGCGAGAAGGTCCTGAAGAAGGGCCACCTGTTCGGCATCTACCCGGAGGGGACCCGCTCCCCCGACGGGCGCCTTTACCGGGGCAAGACGGGCGTCGCCCGACTGGCCCTGCAGACCGAGGCCCCGGTCATTCCGATCGCGATGATCGGCAGCAACCTGGCCCAGCCGGCCGGCAAGCGGCTGCCCAAGAAACGGGTCCGGGTGGGGATAGTGGTCGGCGAGCCGATCGACTTGACGCGCTACCAGGGCCTCAGCTCCGACCGGTTCGTGTTACGCGAGATCACGGACCAGATCATGTTCGAGATCATGAAGCTGTCCGGGCAGGAATACGTTGACGTGTACGCGGCCACCATGAAGGCCCGCCTGGCCTCCGGCGCCCCGGCGCCCGGTTCGGAGACAGCCGAGGTCGCGCCCGGCGGCCGGTCCCGGCCGGTCGACTTGGAGCCCCCGGAACCTCCCGAGCCGCCCGAACTATCAGAACCATCAGACCCCGAGGCTCCGCCAGATCCCCTGGATGAGCCCGACCAGCAGTAGAAACAACGATCAGTAGGAGTACCAATGACTGTCAACCGCGTCGCCATCTTGACCGCTGGCGGTTTCGCCCCCTGCCTGTCCGCCGCCGTCGGCGGGCTCATCCAGCGCTACACCGAACTCGCCCCGAACATCGAAATCTTGATCTACCAGTACGGCTACTACGGCCTGTTGACGGGCAATTCCTACCTGGTGAACGAGGAGGCCCGGGCCAAGGCCGGCATTCTCCAGCGCTTCGGCGGCAGCCCGATCGGCAACTCGAGGGTGAAGCTGACCAACGCGGCCGACCTGGAACGTCGCGGCCTGGTGAAGCCGGGCCAGGACCCTCTGGCGGCGGCCGCCGAGCGGCTCCAGGAGGACCAGGTGGACGTGCTCCACACGATCGGCGGGGACGACACGAACACGACCGCCGCAGACCTGGCCGCCTACCTGCGCGAACATGGCTACGGCCTGACCGTGGTGGGGCTCCCGAAGACAATCGACAACGACGTGGTGCCGATCAAGCAGTCGCTTGGCGCCTGGACGGCCGCGGAACAGGCCTCGCTGTTCGCCCAGAACATCATTGGCGAGCACCGCTCGAACCCGCGCATGCTGATTGTGCACGAGGTCATGGGCCGCAACTGCGGCTGGCTGACCGCCGCCGCCGCCACGGAATACCGCCGCTGGCTGGGCGAACAGGATTGGAACCCGGCCCTCGGCTTGACGAAGGAGCGCTGGGACATCCACGGCGTCTACATCCCCGAAATGGAACTGGACCTGGACGCCGAATCGCAGCGCCTGCGCGGCATCATGGACAGGATTGGCAACGTCAACGTGTTCCTGTCGGAGGGCGCGGGCGTGGAGACCATTGTCCATGAGATGGAGGTGTCCGGCCAGGATGTGCTCAGGGACCCGTTCGGGCACGTCAAGCTCGACACGATCAACCCGGGCACCTGGTACGCGCGCGAGTTCGCGGAGCGCATGGGCGCCCTGAAGACCATGGTCCAAAAGTCCGGCTATTTCTCCCGTTCGGCCCGCGCCAACGACCGCGACCTGCTGCTGATCCGGTCCATGACGGACCTGGCGGTGGATTCGGCCTTGGACGGCGTCTCCGGCGTGATCGGCCACGACGAGGGCCGCGGCGACATCTTGCGCCCCATCGAGTTCGATCGCATCAAGGGCGGCAAGCCCTTCGACGTCAAGAAGCCATGGTTCCAGGACCTGCTAGACGGCATAGGCCAACCGCACTAACAGCCAACGCAGGACAAACTCCCGGCGGGCCGGGGGTTGGGGCGGGGTAGGCTTACCAGCGCCATGAAAGACAAGATCACCCAGGTGTTGGACGCGTACCGCGAGCGTTCGGCCGCGCAGCAGCCGGAATGGCCGGATCGGGCCGAATTGGAGCGGGCGACCGCCGCCCTGGCGGCCAAGCCGCCGTTGGTGTTCGCGGGCGAGGCGGACGGCTTGGCCCAGCGCCTGGCCGCCGCCCAGCGCGGCGAGGCGTTCGTGTTGCAGGGCGGGGATTGCGCCGAGATTTTCGCGGAGTCCTCCGCCGACCGCATCCGGAACAAGATCCGCACGGTCTTGCAGATGGCGGTGGTGCTGACCTACGGCGCGTCCCTGCCGGTGGTGAAGATGGGCCGCATGGCCGGCCAATACGCCAAACCGCGCAGCGCCGCCACGGAGACGCGCGACGGGATCACCTTGCCCGCCTACAGGGGCGATGCCGTCAACGGCTTCGAGTTCACCGCCCAGGCCCGGCGGTTCGACCCTTGGCGGATGGTGGAGGCGTACCATCACTCGTCCTCGACGCTCAACCTGATCAGGGCTTTCACCATGGGCGGCTTCGCGGATCTGAGGCAAGTCCAGGAGTGGAACCGCGGTTTCACGGCCAACCCGGCGTATGCCCGCTATGAGGAGTTGGCGGCCCAGATCGACAAAGCGGTGCAGTTCATGGGCGCGTGCGGCGCGGATTTCGAGGCGCTCAAGATGGTGGAGTTCTTCTCCTCGCATGAGGCCCTCCTGCTGGATTACGAACGCGCGCTGACCAGGATCGACTCGCGGGGCGGCCAGCCCTATGACTGTTCGGCGCACTTCTTGTGGATCGGGGAGAGGACCCGTTCGCCGGAGGGGGCGCACGCGGAACTGTTGAGCCACGTGCGCAATCCGTTGGGCGTCAAGGTGGGACCAAGCGCGCACGCGAGCGACGTTCTGAGGCTGGCGGACAAGCTGGACCCGTTCCAGGAGCCCGGCAGGCTCACGCTCATCACCAGGATGGGCGCGGATTCGGTCCGCGCGGTGCTGCCCGGCCTGGTCAGGGCAGTGCAGGCGGCCGGCCGGCCGGTGCTGTGGGTTTGCGACCCGATGCACGGGAACACCTTCACCACTAAGGGCGGGGTCAAGACCCGCCGCTTCGACACGGTGATGGAAGAGGTCAAGGGCTTCTTCGAGGTCCTTAGGGAGGCGGGGGCGGTCCCCGGCGGTATGCACGTCGAGTTGACCGGCGATGACGTCACGGAAGTGATGGGCGGTTCGGAGAAGATCGACGATGACGCTCTGACCAGACGCTATGAGTCCCTGGTCGACCCGCGGTTGAACCACCAGCAGGCGTTGGAGATGGCGTTTCAGGTGGCGGAGCTTCTGCGCCAGGCCTGACCGGCGGCGGGAAGAACGCGGGCCCGCGCGGATGGGCTGACGTCACGCCGATTTCGCTCAGGCGGGAATACCAACCTTGGGCTCAGCGTTCGACTTGACGTGACCGGTAGTCCACTTCGGCTAGGCGAGCGACTGCGCAGGCCATGGACTGTGGTCCTGGCCGTGGCGTTGCTGGCCTGCGTCATCATGGGCGTGGGATGGGGCTTCGCGCTGTGGACCAGTCAGGCGGTGGTTGGCGACGGCACCGTCTCCATCAGCCACGGCGCTTTGGACGCTTCGGGGCCGACTCGTTCTTGGGAGTTGCGGAACGCCAGCGGGACCGTTTTGGCGGCGGATGACCATGTGAACCCGGACTTGGCGGTCGGCGGCTTGTCGAATCTGACCACACCTTGCGGCACGGGTCTGAAACTGGTGGTCAAGGACTTGTACAGCTTAACCCAGCGGGGCGACCATCTGGTGGCCGGCGCAGAGGTGACCTGGGTGGGAACCTCCGGAGCAGTGGGGACCTACGAGGTCCGAGGCGGCGGTTCGGCGCCGCTGGTGGCATCGGTCCCCGTTGGGACCACGGCGGCGGTGCAGTTCGCCCCGGATGACACGAGCTTTCAGATTGTGGCCACGTATGACGTGCCCGAATGCGACTTCTTCACCGCTTCGCAGTCGGTGTACCCCGAGTACAGCGTGGAGGTGAAGCAGCTTTGAGACGCGTCAAGTCCTTCTTGTGGGCGGGTTGCGCGGCTTTGGCCGCCACCGCCCTGTTTGTGGCGGGGTCCACTTTGGCCGTCTGGTCGGTGGGTCTGAAAGCCGACGCGAGCACGGTGGCCAGCCGAGCCAACAGAATCTACTTGGAGGACGTGTCTGGCGGTTCGCAGCAAGCCACCGCGAATGATCTGGAATTGGCGATTGAGTTCACCCGCCAGGACGCGGCGGCTTTGAAGGAGGCCGCGCAGCAGTCCTTGGCGGCGGGCACCGGCGGAACCGTGACCTGGGGCAAGACTGTGGTCCTGCGCGGTGAGGCGTATGGCACCGCCGGCTTTGGCTACCAAGTGGAGCTTCCGTCCACGCCGCTGGCCGGGTATTCGGCGGGCTTGACACTGTTCAAGGTGGCGGGCTCGGCCCAGTGCGTGGACGGCGTCAAGGCGGGCGGCGGTTTGGTGGCGGTCCCGGGCGGCGGACAGCCGCCGCCGGCGGACTTGTCGAAGGACCGGGCGATTGACACGGGTTACAAAGGCCAGGCTAAGACCTACGAGCAATGGTTTTGCCTTGTCACCACTTTCAGCCCGGTCGCGTATTCGAATACCGCCACCGCGACGGCGAGCGGCGGCGGCCAAACAGCCACTTCGAGCGATACCTGGGAGGCTTTCATTTACCCGGATCCAGCCACCCAATCCGTTGTCGCCTACAAATTCAAGGTCACGCCGCTCGGCGCCTGACCCGTTGACAAACGTCCAGGTAGAGGGCCTCTTCTGTGCCCGATGCCGTCCGCCCGCCGCCAATTCAGGCCTCCGTTCGCCCGCGGTGGCCGCCAATCACAAGTCAAACAGGATATTCCGGCAAAACCGGAATAAGCAGACCCCCCTAATAGTTGTGTATTAGCGGGGGGAACGGGAGCCCTGACCAATGGGGCAGACACGAAAGGAACACACAATGACAATCAACCCACAAACTGAGCGCGAACGGCGCTCGCGGCGGTTCAAGGGCCTGGTGGCAGGTGCGGCCGGCGTGGCTCTGCTCCTGGGCGGCGGCACGTTCGCCATGTGGTCGGATTCAGCGTTGCTCGGCACCGGCAGCAGCAAGATCACCCACGGCGAGTTGAAACTCACCGGAACCAAAGCGGAGTCTGTGAAGGTCTACGACCTCCGAGGCACTGGAACTGGAGCATGGACCGACATTGACGGGGACGGCAACTCTACGGAAATCCCCAATGTCGGCGACTTCTTGGCGGTCCCCGGTGACCGCCTGGAATTCCAGCTAGGCAAAGTGACGGTCGGGGCGACGGGCAACCACATGGAGTGGGACCTGGGAATGGCACCAACGACTCAGCTCACTACAGCCGACCTGAAAGGCTGGACGGTCACGGGCTATGTGCTCACGGATGCTAACGCCGTGGTGGCCTCCGGGGAAATCGATTTGACGACCGCCACGCCTTCCACGATCGCCGCAGGAAAGGTCGACACGGCGGTGACTTACAAAGTCGCGGTGGTTGCCGAATTCGACAAGGGAGACACGACCTACAACAACAAGGGCGGAGACAACTACGCGTTTGTGTTGGCGCACGGCTTCACCGTGAAGGTGCAGCAGGTCGACCCATTTGCCGCCAACTGAAGCTGATCGCTTCAGCCGACTTCTTGGAGTCTGAAAGACAGCGGCATGAACGCTGAAACACCAGCCGCCGGGCCGCGCTACGCGGTCCGGCGGCTGTCGATTGTTGAACGGGGCGTCCCCGGCCCAGTGGGGCGCCACAGAGCGGAGGAAACTGTGACCGCGACCCGTGCGCCCGCTGTGGGTGTGGAAGAAACTCAAACCATCGAACCGATTGAACCGGCCGAGTCGCCCGAGGACTTGGAGGCGGCGGCGCCGCGGAAGCGCTCATGGTGGCGCCGGGCTCTGTCTTGGGTTACGACGGGGGCGGTGCTTGTGTTGCTGACGCTCGGCATCGTGCTCGCTTTGATACCCGCTATGAACGGCGGGACTGCCCTGACGGTGCTGAGCGGGTCCATGCAGCCGACCTTGAAGCCCGGCGACGTGGTCGTGGTGTTCCCGGTGGACGGCTTCGAAGACATCGAACTGGGCGACGTGGTGACGTTCATGCCCAACCCGGACGACCCGACCCTGGTGACGCACCGGGCGAAGGC
>JAITFE010000021.1 GCA_031281585.1 Bifidobacteriaceae bacterium
CGAGACGGGCGGCCGAAAGGCGGTCGCCCTGGACGGGAAGACCGTCCAGGGCGCGAGGGGCGGCGCCGGCGGCGCAAGCCCCGCCCGCCGCCGTCGCCGAGCGGGTCCGGGGCCACCGGATCGGCAACCCACTGCTCGCCAACCAAACACGACCTTGCCCAGACCTTGCGGGCGGCACGCCCTTGAGCCGGAACGCGGTTGGCTCTGTGGCACGATGCGCCAAAACGAAAGCCAGCCCCGCCACCACGGTGGCCGTCTCGATCGCCGTGCCGCGCAGCCCGGCGATCGGCTTTTGGGCGAAGCCGACCCAATGCGGCGAGTTCTCACGCAGCGCGGCGCGCTCGCGCGGAACGCGCAGTTGGTGGCGGTCCTTAGTGATGATGGCGTCGAACTCGCCCGATCGGGCCGCTTCGAACAAGGCGACATCCTCCTGCCCGCCAAGGCCCTGCCCGCGAACCGTCTCGAAAAGGTGATCCGGGTAGACCGCCCGCAACGCGTGCATCACCTGCTCGTTGACGTTCTCGTCGATCAGGAAGCTCGCGCAGCGACCGCCCGTACCTCCTGGTCGAATGACAAGGCGTCTGCGGCGGCCTCCGGGGTGGCACCAGGCCGTGCTTAGCCGGCGGCGCTGGACACGGCGGGATCCGCCTCCCAAACGGCGCTGATCGGGACGGCCCGGTTCTTGGGGCCGAACGCGAGCGTGGTCTGGCCGGTGTAGAGGACAAGGCCGGCCAGCAGGTCGTCGCCCACGCGGGCGGAGAGATGGTTGATGCCGGCGAAGTCGTCCGGGCGTACCGTTGTAGACGCCTTCACGTCTATGGCTACTACCTCGCTGCGGCGATTCTCCAGCAGGATGTCGACTTCGGTCTTGTCTTTGGTTCGGTAGTGAAACAACTCGGCTTGGGTCTTGGACCAGGTCAACTGGCGCGCGATCTCCATGGCGACAAATCCCTCCATGAGTCCCCCCAGTGCGTTGCCACCGACTCGCCGCAGACTTGTCTGGTCCTGGCCCAAGATGTTGGCGGCGATTCCCGAGTCGACGAACGCCGCTTTGGGTGTCGAGATAGCGCGAGATCCAAGGTTGCGCGACCAGGCCGGGATGCGCTTGATGAGAAACACCTCCTCCATGAGGCTGAGATAACGCTGAACCGTGCTTTGGGGCAGGCCAAGCTCGCCGGCCAGGTTTCCGGGGACCAGCAACTGACCGGACCGCGCCGCCAGCAGCCGAATGAGCGCGCGCAACTCAGGGCCGCGCTCGATTGCCGATAGTTGGACGACATCCCGGTTGATCAAGTCAGCCATGTAGTTGTTAAAGAACGCCGCGCGCCTGTTTCCGGTCCGCGCCACCGCCGCCGGGAAACCGCCGCGGAGGATCCGGTCCACGTAGTCATCTCTGTTCTGATCAGACTGATGACCGAATTCCGGGCCGTCCGCGAAGACCGCGTCCACAAATCCATCGGCTCGGCCATCGATCTCGCCTTGCGACAAGGGCCACAACTCGATGGTCTCCATCCTGCCGGGAAGGGAATCCGGCAGTTTGCGCAAGCCAAGAACACGGGCCGAACCCGTCAACAGAAACCGGCCCGGCCGCGGGTCGGCGTCCACCGTCTCCTTGATCGCTAGAAGCAGCTCCGGATCCCGTTGGATTTCGTCGATCACCACTAGTCCGTCTCCCCGGACAAACCCGGTCGGATCGAAGGCCGCCGCTTGCCGATTGGACGCGTTGTCCAGGCTGCGCCAACTTGCCTTTAGATTGCGGCCAATCTGGGAAACCAAAGTCGACTTGCCGCATTGGCGGGCGCCGTTGACCAAGACAACTCGCGTGTCGCCCAGCGCCTCGACCACGCCAGGGCCCGCGTGGCGGGGCAAGAGGCGGCCCAAAGGAGACTGCAGCGCATGGCTCATGGTCCCCATTCTGCCACGTCCCGTGCAAGTTTGGTCGCCGGGTCTGCGCAAGTTTGGCCGCCGGGTCTGTGCAAGTTTAGTCGCTGAGTGCGTGCAAGTTTGGTCGCCGCAGCCGCGTCGGCTCTGCCGCCGTCGCCGGGTGAAGGTCGCCGCCAACTGGCCGGGGAGCCCAGGTCTGGCGCAAAGGCGGAATGAGCGCCAGGCTGTGCGCGGGGCGAGGCCGTCTACCCGGCGGCATTGATCCCTGATCGGCGCGCCGAACGCCGGGCCCGGAGGCGCCGGCAGGCCCAGACCGTTGCCGCCCCCAGGGCGGCTGAGACCAGAACCGCCGCGAGGCTGGTCGCGGCAAAGCGGTGGTTTTCCGCGCGCACGGAGTTTGGGGCGGCGAAATGCACAACCTCCCAGCCGCGGGATTCGGCCACTCGCCGCAGGGCGCGCGAGGGATTGACCACGGCCGGGTGGCCCACCGCCTCAAGCATCGGCAAGTCGGTTATCGAATCGGAATAGGCGAACGACTGCGCCAGGTCGTAGCCCTCCCTCTCGGCGAGCGCGGTTATGGCTTCGACCTTGGCGGGGCCGTAGTTGAAGAAGTCGGCGCCGCCGGTGTAGCGGCCGTCTTTGACCTCCATGCGGGTGGCCAGGCAGTGGTCCGCGCCCAGCATGGCGCCGATAGGCTCGACCAATTCGCGGCTCGAGGCTGAGACGATCACCACGTCCCGGCCGGCGTCGCGATGCGACTGGATCAGTTCCGCCGCCTCGCTGAAGACCTGCGGGCCCACTATGGCGGCCAATCGCTCGCGCGCCAGGCGGGCCAGACGGCTGGCGTCCCAGCCCGCGATCACCCCGCCCAGCAGGTGTCGCAGCCGCTCCGATTGCGATTGACCCGCCGCGCCGAGTTGATAGGTGGCCTGGGCGTAGGCGGAGCGGAGCACGGTCCGCCGCCGGAGCATGCCCTCGGCGATCAGGGTCGAGGTCAGGGCGAGAGTCGAACTGCGGGCGATGATCGTCTTGTCCAGATCGAAAAAGGCGGCGGGCTTCTTCGGCGTGGCGGGCTGGTCGGTCATTCCAAGGATTTTGGCAGATGTGAAGAGCCGATGTCATCCACAGGAACGGCGGCGGTTGGTGGCTTCCGTCGCCCGGATGCCCCATTCTTTGGCTGTGCCGATCCCCCAAGTGGCCCTCATGACCGAAGACTCCGGCCTGGTTGAAGCTGCCACACGGGCCATCTGGGAAGCGGGCGCGGCGGTTCAGCAACTGACCGCCCCGGAGCAACTCGCGTTGTTGCCAGCCCCGCCGCGGGTTCTGGTTTGCGGCCATGACGTGGACCCGGCGGCCGCGAACGCCGCGGCGCGCCTCAGGCCGGAATGCCGCGTGGTGCTGGCGGCGCTGGGCGACCACTCACGGGCGGCGGGCGAATGCCTGGTCCTGCCCCAGTCGGCCCGCCAACTCACCCACCTGGTCGAAGACTGCTGCCGCCCTTCCGGCGCCGCCCGGCGGGTCGGGGTGATAGGCGCCCACGGCGGGGCGGGCGCCAGTTGTCTGGCGGTGGCTTTGGCGCTGGCCCTCGCCGCGCGGTCGGGCCGCCGGACAAGCGTGCGCCTGGCCAGTCTGAACCGGGCTGGCGCGCCGATTGGCCCCCTCCTGGCCGTGGAAGGCGCCCGGAGTTGGGCCGAGTCCTTCGAACCTCCGCCGGGCGCGGGCGCGGCCGTCCCGCACATGGTCCAGGGGGTGGAGTTGCTGGAGGCCGAAGCGCCGCCGGAAGACGTGCCCGCCTGGCGTGTCCGCCAAGCGCTGGAGGTGTGGGAAGAGCGGGCGCCGGGCGGATACACCGTGTTGGACGCCGGGTTGGGAGCGCCCGGAGGGGCTTGGCGTGCCGCCAGTTGGGCGGACCGCCGGGTGGTCGTGGCGCGGGCCGACCCGGCCGGAGCGGCGGCGTTGGCCGCGGTGGCCGCAGACTTGGCGGAGCTGGGACTGGACTTCTGCGTCGCCGTGCGGGAGCTCCGGGGCGGACTGGGGGCTGGGGAGGTGGCGGACGGCATCGGCGGCCGTGTCTTCACCATTGGCGACGAGAGGGCGTTCACCGCGAGTCTGGTCCACGGCGTCACCCCGGGCGACCGGGCGAAAGGCAGGCTGGCGCGGGCCGCCAACGACTTGGCCGGATGGGTTGGCGGCGGAGAGGCGGCCACGGACCCGGCGCCGCCCGCGCGGCGCGCCCGCCGGACCAGAAGGCGCTCGCTGCCCGCCTTCGAGCCTGCGGCTTTCGCGGAGGAATGGTGAGGGACCTGGCCGCGCCGGCCGCTCTGACCGCCTTGCTGTCCGACCCGGGAGTGACGGACGTCCTGGTCAACGGGCCGCAATCGGTTTGGGTGGACGGAGTGGGGGGCCTGCGGCGCGCGGCCGTCCATCTGGGTGACCAGGCGGCGGTCAGGTCGTTGGCCGTGCGGCTCGCGGCCCAAGGCGGCCGGCGCTTGGACGATGCCGCCCCGATGGTCGACGTCCACCTCCCAGGCGGTGTGCGGATGCACGCCGTGGTGCCGCCGGTCGCGCCGGGTGGTCCGCTGATATCCTTCCGGGTCTTCCGCCGCCAGGCCTTGACTTTGGAAGATCTGGCGGCCCAGGGCACCTTTTGCGCGGATGGCGCGGCGGCCCTGCGCGCGTTGGTGGATGGGCACGTCAATTTGATGGTTTCGGGCGCGACGGGGGCCGGCAAGACCACTTTGCTGGCCGCGTTGGTGTCTTTGGCGTCCCCCGCCGAGCGGATCGTGGTGATCGAGGAGGCGCAGGAAATCATCACCGGCCATCCGCATTGCGTGCGTTTGGAGGCCCGGAACGCCAACGCCGAGGGGACCGGGCTGGTTTCCCTGACCGACCTGGTCCGCGAGTCGCTGCGGATGCGGCCGGACCGGATTGTGCTTGGCGAATGCCGAGGACCGGAGGTGCGGGAGGTTTTGACGGCGCTCAACACCGGCCACGACGGTTCGGCCGCGACCATCCACGCCAACTCCTGCCGGGACGTGCCCGCCCGCCTGGTCGCGCTCGGGTCGCTGGCGGGGTTGGACGGGCGCACCGTGGCGGTTCAGGCCGCCGCCGCGCTCGGTGCGGTGGTGCACTTGGCGCGACGTCCCGACGGCCGCCGGGTGGTGGCCGAGTTGGCGGCGTTTGAGCTGGTGGAGGGTGAATTGGTGGCCCGCACCGCCCTGCTCTTCGGGCCTTCGGGTCTTTCGCGGGGGCCGGGTTGGGCGGCGCTGGAACGGCGCCTGGCGCGCTCATGAGAGGTTCGGAGTCGCCAAGCGGCGGAGTCCGGTCCGGGGCTGGCGCCGAATTGACGCTGGAGTGGTTGGCGGAGGCGGTCGAGCAGGTCGCCGCTTTGGCGAAGGCCGGGGTGGCGGGGTCCCGGCTGTGGGAGCCGCTGCTCGGCCCAGCCGCCGATGCCGACCAGTTGGCCGCGTGGGCCAAGCGGCTTGAGCGGACCCCCGTTGGGCAGTTCGCGGCGGCCATCGCCGCGGTGCACCGGGTGGCGACCAGGGCTGGGGCCTCCACAGCGGTGCTCCTCGGGTCGGTGGCTGAGGCGCTGGCCGACGCGCAAGAGACCGCCGATGCCCTGGCCGCCGCGATGGCCGGGCCCAAGTCGAGCGCGCGTCTGCTGCAGTTCTTGCCGTTGCTCGGATTGGTGCTGGGGACGGCGATGGGCGCGTCTCCAGTGCCGGTGCTGATTGGCGGCGGCGCGGGCACCGTGGCTTTGGTGGTCGGCCTGGGGTTGCTGGCGCTTGGCAGGGTGTGGTCGGGCGTTTTGGTCCGGTCGGCCTCGCGTCCGGCCAGCACCGATCCGCTGGTGGCAGCCATCCTGGGGGCGGCGCTGCGGGCCGGGCTGGTGCTTCCCGCCGCTCTGGTCGAGGTGGGCGGGGCTTGGCCGGGACGAGTGGGGTCCGCTTTGGCTGAAGCTGGGCGTGGGCTGGCGGCGGGGCGCAGTTGGGATGCGGCCTGGGGGTCGGCCGGGGACGGCTTCGCGGATGTGTTGTGCCGGGTCTTGCGGCCGGTTTGGGAATCCGGCGCGGAGGCGGGTCCGCTGCTGGCGGGCGCGGCCGCCAGGGCGGTGCGGGCGGAACGGCGTCGACTCGCCCAAGGCGCCGCGCGTCTTGGGGTTCACTTGATGGCGCCGCTCGGACTCTGCTACCTGCCCGCTTTCATCGCGCTGGGCCTGGTGCCGGTGGTCTTGTCCTTCGCCGGGGCGTTGCTGCCGGGTCTGTGACGGCGCTGCGGGCCGGTTGTCCACAAGGCTTTTGTTTCTGGGCCGGAGCCCGTGGGTTGGTGATGTTGGCTGGGTAGATCACTGGACCAAGCCGGAAAGGCGACCGCACATGAAAGCTATTGCTCGGATTCTGAGCTGTTGGCAGCCATTGGATGAGGATCGACTGACCGCCGCTGGGTTGTTGGGAGAGGACCCGGAGGCTGGGGGCATAACGGCTGAATACGCCATCGCGATCCTGACCGCCGCAGGCTTCGCCGGCCTGCTCTTGGCCATCCTCCAATCGGACACCGTGCGCGGCTGGCTGTTGGCCATTGTCGAACGGGCTCTTGGCTAGTGGCCGGTCGTTCCGACCGGGGGAGCATCACCGCCGAACTGGCATTGACGCTGCCCGCCGTGGTTGGGCTCATGGCTATAGTGCTGGTGATCGGCTCGGCGGCGGTGAGCCAGCTGGCGGTGGCCGGAGGAGCGCGGGCTGGCGCTCGCGCTGCTGCGCTGGGCCAAAACGACACCGAAATCCAGGCAGCGGCTCAAGCAGTCGCGGGCGGCGGGGTGACGGTGCAGGTCAGCCGCGGCGACGGTCTGGTCCGGGTGACTTGCGCCCGCGCGGTACCCGTGCCGCCCTTCGGCCATCGTTTGGCCCACGCGGAGGCGGTAGCGGCCTGCGAACCCGCGCGCGGCTGCGGCTGAACGCGCAGGCGGCGGGTGCGTAACCGGGGCGCGGCAGAAGTGCGGACGCGGGTGCTGCGGCGCGCGGCTGAGGTTCAGCACGCGGGCTGCGGTCGAGCAGCTGGGGCGCAGGAGGAATGCTGATGCGGGCGAACCTGCAACGGCCGCAGTCGGGCAGGAGCCGAGGCGCGGTCCTTGGTGACGATTGCGCGCAACGTGACCGAGGTTCCGGCACCGTGTTGGCGGTTGGCCTGGTCGGGGCTTTGGCTGCCGCCGCACTGGCCCTGGCCACAGTCGCGGGCGCGCTGATAGCGCGCGAGCGGGCCGTGACTGCTGCGGACCTAGCCGCTCTGGGGGGCGCCCAGGCCCTGATCGACGGCCAAGATCTAGCTGCGGCCTGCCAGGCCAGCGGGCAAGTCGCCCAATTGATGGGCGCCGACCAAACTGAATGCGTGCGGGCACCACCCGATCGCCTGACCGTGACCTGTCGCCTCACAGTCCAGTTGCCGCCGTTCGGCACCCGGAGCGCGGTTGCGTCAGCGCAGGCTGGGCCGCCGTAGCAGACCTTCGCATCGGGCCGAATGACGGCAGGGGCCGTCAACCGTGCGCGCTTCCCTGCCGGAGCCCCTCATGGGAACGGATGAGTTCAGGGTGGGATCGGCGGCGTCCGTGAAATCAACTGCGACAGCATGTCCATGACGGCCTGGCCACCGGCCGCTTACTCGCTCCCGAAAGTGCGAGTTTGGTATTGCTGCCCAGCCACCAGCAGCAAGGGCAAATGTGGCTCCGCGTTGCCGCTCGACATGACAAGAGCTCCCGCGATGTCGCTCGTGCTTTGGGAACCAATTCTCTCGCCGGCGAACTCAGTCAGCACAGTGGCTGCCTCAAACTTGTTGTAGCCATGCTCCTGCAGCTTGCCCAGCAGCATGAGCCAGGCCCCGACGAACTCCTCTTCTGACGTGAGTCCCTTGATGAAGGCGATCAGTTCGTCCATGGACATCGAGCCGACCAGGCCCTTTAGCTCATCCGCTGACCTTGTTGGTCCGCCTGCCGACCTGGCCGGGGCGGGTTGTTGATCGCGGATCCCGGTCTGTTCGGTTTCGGTGGCGGAGATGACATCGCCTTGGGCGACCTCGCTCGCCCTTACCCCGCGAAGCAGCAGAGCCACCCGATCGCCGACGGCGCCTTGTTCTCGGTGGCTTGGCGTCTCCACGTGGTCTCTGATCTCCATTATTACCGTCGCGATCGGTTCGCTGCCGCGTTTGAGGATGAATGCGCTGTCGCCGCTCGCTATGCTCGCGCCTTTGACGACTCCTATGGCGTACGCTCCACGCCCAAGTTTGTCAACCACGTGATCGACCACCACGCTGAAGTCGCGCCTCGCTTCTGCGTCCGGGGCAGGAGCGCCGGTCGGTGGCGGGACCGGTTCCACAGTTCCGCTGGTAGCTCGCGGATCGGATGGGGACGCAGGGGGCTGCGACGGCTTCGAGCCGAACAAACCCTTCCCTCTTGAAAACAACGCAATGGTTCTCGGAACCCTATTAGCAACCTCCATTTTGTTTACCATCCGATCCGGTAGAGTTCGAGTTTCGCGACGAGTGCGATGATGAATGGGAGTTTCTTGAGTTGCCGGAGGTATCCGTGGGTAAGTATCCGCCAGTTCTTCAGGTGGGATATGTAGCGTTCGACGACGCATCTGAAATGGGACACTTGTTTGTTGAACGCTTTGTCGGATTCGTGGAGCTGCCGGCCAGGTTTCCTTTTGACTGGGGTGATCGCGTTGGTGGCGCTGTAGGCCGGGTCGGCCAGCCAGTTCGCGTCCTCCAGGGTCGCCCGCCAGCCGGTCAGCTCGATCGCGGCGGCGTCGTGGCGGGCGCCGGGGACCGGATCCGACACGGCGATCAGGCCGCCTTCGAGGTCGCACGCGACCTGGACGGACAGGCACTGGCAGTGGCGTTTGCCGGAGTAGTTCGACCGGCCCGCAGCCTTCCGGTTCCTGGTCGGCACGTACGTGCCGTCGACGACGAGGGGCCTGGTGGCGGCAGCCTCGCCGAGCGGGATCCCGGTGCACGACAACGCCAGGTCGATGATCGGCTCGAGCCTGGACTTGATCTGGGAGACCGACGGCTGGGACACGCCGAAGAAGCCGGCGGCCAGCCCCTGGGTGGTGTTGGCGCGCAGCAGCGTCAGGGTGAGCCGCAACTGGCCGCGCAGGTCCAGCGACCAGGGCCGTCCGGTGCGGGGCGGGGCCGTCGGCAATCCCTTTTGCTCCATGATCTCGGGGACCCCCTCCAGCAATTCCTCGAATTCGTCTTCCGTAAGCCCTGTCGTGTATTGTGGGTCCATCGGCCCGCTCCTTTCGGACAATTGGTGTTTTTGACAATCCAATTATCCGGGGAACGGGCCGTCTATTGGCGGATATCAGGTGCCGTGTCGGCTATTGCCTAAGGTTTATCCAGAAATTCATTGAACACCACGTGATATCGACTTTCCAATAACGTTCTCACTCCTCAGGTGTTCGTATGAGCTGCAATTAAGATCAAGCTCGACCGTTTTGATCGTACCGGTCGAGTAGCGCGAAATTGTCTGCGCGATGCAGACAATTGGGGTGTCCGAAGGCCAGCCTCGCCGGGCTCCGAACGCCGCCGGGCCTCCGGTTTGCAGCTATTCGCTCGTCGCTTGCTGGTACGCAGCCACCATCTGGTCGAGTTCGGTCTTGTGCTGGTTGACGAACTCCTGCTCCAGCTTGCGCTGGATCTCCACCAGACGATTGTCGTAATCCATCGAAGCGCGGCAGTCGAAGTCTGCCAAGGCAATGTCGATTTCGGGTTGGGAACCGAGCAGGGTGCGCTCTTCCGGGGGAGTGAACTCGTCGCCTTGATAATTGAGCCAAGACTTCCCCAGGGAACCGTCCGGCAGCGTCCGCAACGCCAGCACCAAGGCATAGTGGGGGTTCGGCCCGGATGGCAGCATAGGCATGTCAACGTTCAGGTCAAGGCCGGAGGAAGCCATGCAAGCGGACCATTCCCGGTCTAACGCGACCCCGTCTCGAGAGTCCATTACACCGTAGAGGACGAGGTCCGCCATGGCTTGCTGAAGCGCCCCGAAGTCCTCCTGGAACTGGGCCACCGCCTGAGCGCGCGAATTGGGGGATGGCTCAGGATGCGCGGCTGCGGCGCGGGAGGCGCACCCGTTTTCGGTTTCCGGATTGTCGGGCGACTCTGCACCGTACAAGGCCATGTTGTAGGCGGCTTGCCCCGATGCGGTCAGCCCATCAAAATAGCTGCGGTTGGCTGCGACTTGGTCCGGCTGCGGCACGTCCGCCGGGGCGGAGCGCCCGTAGCCGGACTCGGTTGCGGGCGCCCGCGATGCGGGAAGCACGGGCACGGAGGCAAACGCCGGGCCGTTGATGCTCACTGAATAAACGGTCGCGTCGACATCTTCCTCAGGCCAGTACTCAAAGCCGCTCCGCGCCATGCAGGCTGCCGTCTCCAAGGAGATCGCGTCGTAGCGGGCCTTGTTCAGCGCCCGCTGGTCCTCGCCGACGTCTGGGACGTCAGAGTAAGGCCGGTAGGGGTCCAACGGCATGGGACCGGCAATCAGCAGCTTCGACGTCTGCGCCAAAGAATCGTCGAAATCGGTAAACGCTGCGCTATCAGGTGGTGAACTCGCGGCTGCGGAACCAGTGACGGGACTTGCGTCGGATTCGGAGTCGCTGCAAGCAGCAGCAAACAAGAGCAGAACAATCGCAGCGAAACACGACCGGCCTGCGGAAGACCCAATCAGTAGGAATCTTCGCAGGCCGGTCGGCTTCCGCGTGCCGGAGGGAGCACTCAAGGGAAACTCGCCCCCGCCAGTCAAATTGATCATCTCAAAAGACAACCAGGTCGCAACTCAGGCTTTCACCGGGTCCGTCTTGCAGGAAGTGTAGAACTTGAAGCCCTTATTGTGTGTCTCTGGGCCGTACCAGCCGTCTTGACCGGCGCCGATGTCGGCTTGGACCTTCTTGACGCCTGCACGGGTGTCGTTGCCGTAAATGCCGTCCACGCCGGCTGGCCCGATGGACTTATGGTGGCAGTACAGTGTCCCGTTTTGCACAGCTTTGACGTGTGACCCTTGCGCGTTCAGGCCGATCTGACAGTACTGCGACGCCTTTGAGTTGACGATGCTCACAGGGACGACGATTTTGTAGGACGAGCTGTAGGCGTACGAGACCGTGCCATTGCAATATGGAATTGCGGCGGTTTGAGCCGCCTGGGCGGTCGTGGTGTTAGGGCCGATCGCCCCACCGGTGAGGACGACAGCACTGAGTGCCAGCGTCGAGATGAGCAGCGATAGGAGTTTCTTGGTTCTTGTCATCGGGGGATGACTCCTTTCGAATGGGCGACAGCCCCAAGCGGCGAAATAGCGGTACCGCGAGTGACTCTCCCAGGGCCTGGTCGCCGCGGTTGAAAGGAAGATAGCACGGCAAGCCGGAAACCGACAAGTCCGCAGTCCGCGCTGAATTTGGTGCTGATAACATACCGCGCACAGCACAGTTCTGGGATGACTCTGGAAGAGCCCTCGACAGACGTTCAAAGCCGAAAGCGTGCCTGCCTGGCCGCCCTTTTTTGGTGGGCCGAACGGCAGCGGGTGGCGCACGCCGAGTCGTGGCGTCTGACCATCGCGATTTGCGTCGGCACGACTCCGCGTGGTGTCGGGCCGGTCACGGGTGTCGGTCGCAGTCGGCAGCGCGCCGGTGAACCATCGCTGGACGGAAGCCTCGGCTCGGGCTCCACCCCTCGATGGCTCAATGGAACAGGATCCGTCCGAGGGGCGTCGGGTGGTGGATCCTGTGCAGTCAACCATGCGGAGTGGTGTCTGCTGTGCCGTCCGGGCCCCTCAACCCCGCCGAGTGGCGTCCTTTGTCCGTTTCACGCCCAGCGCCGGGCCTGTGACCAGCGCAAACGGGAATCGTCCCGGACAGAATCCGCCCCTCGGCGCGAGACTTGTACAGGATCCGCCGCTGGACGCAAGCCGCGGACGGGATCCGCCGTTGGGCGTTCAGCAGCGGATCCTGTGCCGTCAACCACGCGCGAGTTCCTTGGGCCGAGTCGCCAGCAGGGCAACCCATGCCCCCTGTCCAGCATGTGAAATCAGACACTTTGGGGCCAGGCCCCAAAGTGGCCGAATCTCACAGGGTGGACCCGTGGTCCTTGGACAGAGTCGCCACCAGGGCCAGGGCTCCCGCTTTTGACAGTGTCTGATTGCCGTTGCCGCACTTGGGGGACTGGACGCAGGAAGGGCAGCCGTCCTCGCACGGGCATTCGGCCAGCAGCGAGCGGACGGCTGCCAGCAAGGCGGCGCGGCGGCGGTAGGCCCGTTCGGCGAAGCCGGCCCCGCCGGGCACCGAGTCGTGGATGAAGATGGTGGCCTCGCCGGTGTCCTCATGGGCTGCACTTGACAGCCCGCCCAGGTCCCAGCGGTCGCAGGTGGCGAGCAGCGGCAGGAGGCCAATGCTGGCGTGTTCGGCCGCATGGAGCGCGCCGGGCACCTCGGCGGCGTCCAGACCAGCCTCGGCCAAAGTACGAGGCGGGATGACAATCCAGGTCGCGGCCGTCCGGAGGACCGATTCGGGCATGTCGAGCCGAACGCTGTCGATCCGCTCCAGCCCCGGCGTGCGCAGGCGCATGAATCCGGTCACGCGACCGGTCACGTCGACCAGCCCGAAATGCCATTCCGCCCGCTTGTCGGCCACATGGTCGCGGTCCTCGACCACCGCGACGCTCGATTGGTGCAGCGGCATGGTCCGGTAGCGCGGCTGCGTCTGCCTGACCAGCGCCGCCCCGCCATCCAGGTCGAGTTCCTCCACCAGGAATGAGTCGCCTTGGTGCAGGTAGACCGCGCCGGGATGGACGGCGGCCGGCGCGCTGGCCGCGTCGACGGTGCCCAGCACCCGCCCGGTGGCCGCCTCGACCACCTGCACCACCCCGCCGCCGGACTGGCGCAGGTCCGTCAAGTCCGTCGCCCGTTCAGGCAGCACCCAGAACCAGCGCCGCCCCCTCAGGCGCAAGGCGCCGGTGGCGGCCAACGCCTCCATGACAGCGGGCGCCGCGGGGTCCAAGGTCGGCAATTCAGCCACGTCAAGGGGCCACTCCGCCGCCGCCGCAGCTAAGTGCGGCGCCGCCACGTAAGGATTTGACGGGTCGAAGACGGTGGCCTCCAGCGGCGCCCCGACCAGCGCCTGCGGGTGGGTCACCAAGTAGGAGTCCAGCGGGTCCGTGCCCGCCACCCAGACCGCCAAGCCGTCGCCGCCGGCGCGACCAGCCCGCCCCGCCTGCTGTTTCAGCGCGATCCGCGTGCCCGGCCAACCCGCCGTCACCACCGCGTCCAGCCCGGCTATGTCGATCCCCAATTCCAGCGCCGTCGTGGAGACCAAGCCCAGCAGCGCTCCGCTGCGCAGCCGCCGCTCCAAGTCTCGCCGCTCTTCAGGCAAGTATCCGCCACGGTAGGTTGCGACCCGCGCGGCGAGCGGCTCGCCCAGGAATTGGCGGGCCATGTTCGCCACTGACTCCGCCGAGTAGCGCGACCGGACGAACACCAGCGTCCGAGCCCCGGTCTCGACCAAGTTGGCCAGCAGCCCGGCCGCCTCGGTGGGCGCGGACCGGCGAAAGGCCGCCGTTGGCGCCTCGCCGTCACCCGAACCGCCGCCGATGCCGTCGCCGCCTTCCCCAGCCCCGCCCGCGGCACCGCGCGGGCTCGGTTCACCGCCACCCGGACCGTCGCCAGCCGAACTGCGGCCGAAACTGTCGGGTTGGGGTAAGGGCGAGTTGACGGCATCGGGCGAAGTGAGGGCGTCTTCGGACCCGTCGGCGTAACCGGGCGGGCGCCACAGCACAAAGGTGCGCTCGCCGCGGGCGGCCGTGTCCTCGGTGACGGCGACAATGCTGGCCGGGTCCTCGCCGATCAGGCGGCCAAACGTCACCTCCGGATCGCTGACGGTGGCGGAGGCCGCCAGGAACAACGGGTCCGCGCCGTAGTGGCGGGCCAGGCGCCGAAGACGGCGCACAACCCACGCGACATGGGCGCCCATGACGCCCCGGTAGGCGTGCAACTCGTCCACAATGACGTACCGCAGCCCCCGCAAAAGGCCAGCCCAGCGGGCATGTCCCGGCAGAAGGGAGAAATGCAGGAAATCCGGGTTGGTGAGCGTCACGTCCGCCTTCGCCTGTAGGCGCCGGCGCAACTCCAAGGGCGTGTCCCCGTCGCAGGTCGCCACTTCCAATCCTTCGACTTGGGCGGCCTTCAGCAGCGCCCGCAGTGCGGCCTGCTGGTCTGCCGCTAACGCCTTGGTCGGGGCCAGGTAGACGGCCGAAGCGCGGGAGCGCACCTGCGCCACCCGGCCCAACTCGTAGGGCTGGTCAAGCGCGGTCAGGACCGGCGTCCAAAGGGCCAGCGACTTGCCGGAGCCCGTCGCGGTGGCGATCACGCAATGCCCGGTCCGGGCCGCCTCCATGGCTTTGACCTGGTGAGCCCACGGCTGCGGCACGCCCAGCACGGCGTAGCCTTCGCGCACCCATTCGGGCGTCCAGTCCGGCCAGTCGGCCCGCGCGCCCGGCCCCGGCGGGGTGACCTCCACGTGGGTGGCGCACTCGCTCCTGGTCGAGGCTTCGCCCAGGGCGCCGACCAGCCGGTTCACATCACCATGGTCCTCCCGAACGCGTGGGCGCCGCCAGTTCGTTCACTCACGGCGTCCACGCGTTCGGCGGTCGGTGCTTTGTTCCGGGCGCTACTTGAGCTCGGTGTTCAGAACCGCCGCCAGGTCGAACAGGGACGCGGTCGGCGAGATGTACCAGTCGCCGCCTGCGCCCTTGACCGCGCTGAGGGCCAGCAGGGCCTTGAGGTCAGGCAGCTTCTCGATTTGGTTCAGCGGCGTGTCCTCCAAGTCGAAGCCCAGTTCGCTTCCGCACAGGTCCTCCGCGAAGCCCCCGGCCTCATATGCGACGCAGCCGTCTTTGACGGTCATGGAGACGTCGCCCTCCGAAGTCGAGATACGAAGATCGAAGACGCCCTTCTCCGGCACCTCGATTGAGCCGTCGAAGGTCTCTTCCCCGTTCCATTCGCTTGTGGAGGTGCCGTCGATCTGCCACTCCTTGTCGCTCGCCTGGGTCAGGGTGAGCGTCAGCTTCGAGTAGTCGTCCCCGGCCACCAGGGACCAGACGTTCTCCGCGCGGGTCAGTTCCACCAACGGCGACACGATCAAGGAGTCAATGGTGATGCGGGCGTGCCCGGCGACGTCTGAGTGCTTCGTCCCGGTCAGTTTCTCGAGGGCGGACAAGCCCCCCAGGTCAAGGCCTCCCGCTTCTTCGGCGATCGCCGGCCCGTAGACGGCCAACAGTCGCGATTCGGCCACCGGGAGAGCCTTGGCGAGTTCGCGCAGATCGCCCGTGTTGCCGGCCGCGCGCAACGCGGCGGTGAGGTTCTCCAGAGCCTGCTCCGGGTTTGAGCCGCCCTTCATCTCACCGTCCGGGATTGGGTCGCCCAGGTTGGCGTTGTCCAGTCCGGCCGACTCATACGCGTATTGGGCGGCCGTCATGGAGACCGAGGTGAACCACTTGCCGTCTTCTTCGACCGTGACCAGGAACAAGTCGTCCAGTCCGGCCGCTGAGGCCAAGTCGTCAACACCCTTGGTGACCGGGAAGAAGCCTTCGATCTGCTCACGCACGTCGGATTCGGAAAGCTCCCCCACGTCCAGGTAGCTTCCGCCCGCCGACTCCGCGGCCAAGTCATACAAGTCCAAGACCGCCGTGGTCAGCTTCGCGGTGTCCGCGTCAAGGGAAATGGTGCCGCCGGTCACCGCCGTCCTATCCACGCCCTCGGCGAGGTTCGTGCTGGAGAAGGTCAGCTCCTTGAACTCGATTGTCAGCGCCGCCTTGATGTCGTTCCAAATCGCTTGCGCCTGCTTGCCCTGGTCAGTCTGGTCCACCTGCTCCTCCGCCAGTTCGGCGGCTGGTTCGAGCAGGGTCTGCTCAGACGGCGCCACGTGGGCCACGACCTTGGCGTAGTCCAGGGATGTGAGGTCTTGCAGCAACGCCTCAGCCGCGTCTTCGGGGCTGCCCGCCCCGCCGCCGCCCCGCAGGCCCAAGACCGCGTAGGCGGCGCCTCCGGCCACGACCAGGGCCACGACCACGGCCGCCGCCACCAGCGCGCCGCGCTTCTTGCGCTTCGGCGGGATCGCCTCCACTCCGCCCGGACCGCCAAAGCCCGGCTGGCCGGCCAGCGGGTAGTAGTTGCCGTCGGACGCCAGGTACGTGCCGGGCGGCTGGGCGGGAACCCCTTGCCCGATGCCGTCCGGCGCGCCCGCGTTCGCCTGCCCAGGAGCGCCCGGCTGCCCGTATGTCCCCGGTTGGCCAGACGGATCGGGTTGGCCGAATTGAGCCGGAGGCTGCCCCAGCGGTTCCGGCTGGCCGTATTGGCTGGGCGGGCCGTATGCCTCCGCCCCCTGGCTGTAAGGGCCCGGTTGCCCGAATTGTGTCTGTTGCCCCGGCGGTTCCGGCTGGCCGTATTGGCCTGGCGGCCCGTAGGCTCCCGCCCCTTGGCTGTAGGGATCCGGTTGCCCGAATTGGCCCTGCTGCCCCGCCGGTTCCGGCTGGCCGTATTGCGGGTCTGGGCCGTAAGGACCGGGTTGGGCGTATTGGTTTTGTTGACCGAATTGGTCCGGTTGGGCGGGCCCAGCGCCGTAAGCGCCGGGCGGGGGCGCCGCCGGGTCAGGCTGAGGCGCGCCGGGCGGCGACGACCACAGGCCGCCAGGTTGTCCCGCCTGGGCATTCGGCGGGGTGAAGCCCGGATTCGCCTGGGGCACGGTGCCGTCCGGCGGGGGCTGATTCCATGGTTGTGGGGGTGGCGTTGTCATGACGACCTCCTGAAGGGGTTGTTACCGCTTCAAGTTTGGCCCCTAAATCCCGTGGGCGCCAACTGCGGGACGGTAAAGACCAGCTATAGAGGCGGATTGCCCAAATTGCCGCCTTCTGAAATTGACTGTGTTTGGCGGCGGCGGCGAACGGCATCGGGCGCGGGTGGTCAAACCGACGGCGGCTGGCGCGGCGACCCGTGAGATCCGGCGGGCAATCGAGGCGTCCGGCCCCGGCCGGCGCCGAATTGCCAAAGGCGGCGGTCAGGCCGCGGCGCTCGCCTCATGCCATCCGGCCGGTACCCTCGAAAGCGTCCATAACGACGTGCGGATTGAGGGGAAAAAGGGGGCGGCGAATGAGAACGGCGGTTGTGACTGGGGCTTCCAGCGGAATTGGCGAAGCGTCGGCGAGGGCTTTGGCCGGCGACGGTTGGCGGGTGGTTTGCGGGGCCCGCCGGGTGGAACGGGTTCGCCGATTGGCGGAAGAACTGGGCAACGGCAGCGTTGGCGCGCGCCTTGACGTGACGGACCAGGCCTCGGTGGACGAATTGGCGGCGGCGGTCGACCGGTGCGATTTGCTGGTCAACAACGCCGGGGGCGCGAAAGGGGTCACCAAGATAGCCGACGCCGATCCGGCCGAATGGGAGTGGATGTTCGCCACCAACGTGCTGGGCACGGTGCGGATGACGAAGGCGTTGCTGCCAAGACTGTTGGCGGCTCCGGCGGGACTGGTGATCGACGTGGTCTCGATCGCCGGGCACTACCCGTATGTGGGAGGCGGGGGCTACAACGCCGCCAAGTTTGGCGAGCGGGCCCTGACCAGCGTTCTGCGTCAGGAGCTCGCCGACACGCCGGTGCGCGTCACCGAACTTGATCCGGGCCTGGTGGAGACGGAGTTTTCGCTGGTCAGGCTGGGGGGAGACGCGGCTGCCGCGGCGGCCGTCTACGAAGGTTTGGAGCCTTTGACGGCGGCGGACGTGGCCGAGGCGGTGCGCTGGATCGCGTCCCAGCCGGCCCACGTCAACATCGACACTTTGACCATCGCCGCGCGCGATCAAATCGGCCCGGTCAAAGTGCGCCAGCGCCAGCGGTAGGCGGGCAGACCAGGTTTTGAGGTACGGTCAAGGGCCGGAACTTGTTCGCGCGGGTCCGCGCCGTCGTTTGTGAGGAGGGATTGTGGCGGCTACCAAGAAGCTGGTGATTGTCGAGTCACCGACCAAAGCCAAGACCATCGGCCGCTACCTGGGGAAGGACTACCAGGTCGAAGCTTCGGTGGGTCACATCCGCGATTTGCCGCAGCCGTCGGAACTGCCGCCCGAACTGAAGAAGGGGCCTTACGGCCGTTTCGCGGTCAACGTCGACGAAGGTTTCGAGCCCTACTACGTGGTGGAGCCGGACAAGAAGAAACTGGTCGCGGACCTGCGCAGAGCCCTCAAAGACGCGACCGAGCTCTACCTGGCGACAGACGAGGACCGGGAGGGCGAGGCGATCGCCTGGCACCTGCTGCAAGTCCTCAGGCCCAAGGTGCCGGTAAAGCGGATGGTCTTCCACGAGATCACCAAGGAGGCGATCGACCAGGCCGTGGCCAAGCCCCGCGACGTGGATCTGAACCTGGTTGACGCCCAAGAAACCCGCCGCGTGTTGGACCGCCTTTACGGCTACGAAGTCTCGCCAGTGCTCTGGCGCAAGGTCCGGGCCGGCCTGTCCGCCGGCCGGGTGCAGTCCGTCGCCACTCGGCTGGTGGTTCAGCGCGAACGGGAGCGGATGGCTTTTCGGGCGGCCGAATACTGGGACATCGAGGCCCTCTTCAGCGCCGACGGTCAGCAGTTCAAGGCCTCCCTGGTGAGCGTGGACTCGAAGCGGGTGGCGACCGGCAAGGACTTCAACGACGCGGGCGTGTTGACCGCGTCCGGGGCGCTGCAGCTGGACGAGGCCGCGGCCCGTCGCCTGGCCGCCGAATTGGCGCCGGTTCCGTTCGAGGTCTCCGAACTGGCCGAAAAACCGTACAAGCGCCGTCCGGCCGCGCCGTTCACCACCTCGACGCTGCAGCAAGAGGCTTCCCGCAAGCTGCGCATGAACTCGCGCCAGACCATGCGTGTGGCCCAGCGGCTCTATGAGAACGGCCACATCACGTACATGCGGACCGATTCGACCCACCTGTCTGATCAAGCGGTGGCCGCCGCCCGGCGGCAGGCGGCGGAGCTCTACGGGCCGGATTCGGTGCCCGCAGCGCCGCGTCACTACGCCACCACCACCAAGAACGCGGCCGAAGCCCATGAGGCGATCCGCCCCTCCGGCGACCAGTTCGCCACGCCGTCGTCCCTGGCGGGGAAGCTGGCCGCCGACGAATTGAAGCTTTACGACCTGATTTGGAAGCGGACGGTCGCCTCCCAGATGACCGATGCCGTGGGCCAAACCGTGTCCGTGAAGCTGACCGGGCGCGGCCCGGACGCGACCGCCGTCTTCGGCGCGGCCGGCACGGTGATCACCCACCGGGGCTTCCTGGCCGCCTATGAAGAGGGCCGGGACCAGTCGCGTTACGAAGACGCCGCCCAGGCCGAGGCGCAGCTGCCGAAGCTGGCCGAGGGCGACGTGGTTGACACGGTCGCGTTGGACCCGCAGGGGCACCAGACCACGCCGCCGCCGCGCTACACCGAGGCGTCCTTGGTGGCGGCTTTGGAAAAGCGGGGCATTGGCCGGCCGTCCACTTATGCAGCGACGGTGTCCGTGATCGAGGATCGCGGATACGTCGAGCGGCGCGGCATGGCTTTGGTGCCGACCTGGCTGGCGTTCGCCGTCACCCGGCTCCTGGAGCAGAACTTCGCCGACCTGGTGGATTACGACTTCACGGCCGCCATGGAGAACGACCTGGATGAGATCGCGGCGGGCCGCGAAGACCGCGTGCGCTGGCTGGGCGAGTTCTATTTCGGCGCCGGCGGAAGGCCGGCGGGTGGGGCGGCCGGCACAGAACCCAGCGGGCCCGTGAAGTCCAAAGCGCCTGTGGCCGCCGGGCAACCGGCGGCTGCGCGGGCCGCCGCCGCGAGATCGGATGCCGCGACCTCGAGCGTCGCAGCGGACGGCGGCGGCGCTGGGGCGACCAGCCCCTCGGCTGATTCGCCAACTGGCGTGCCCCGGCACCCTTCCCTGAAAGAGGTCGGGCTGAAGCGGTTGGTCGAAGGCCAAGGCGAGATCGACGCGCGGGATATAAACACAGTGCCGCTCGGGGACGGGATAGTGCTCCGGGTGGGCCGTTACGGGCCGTATCTGGAGGTCCAAGACGGTCAGTCGAACGGCGAAGCCAAGCGGGCGCGCGTGCCGGACGACCTGGCGCCGGACGAACTCACCCTCGCCAAAGCGCACGAATTGCTTGAGGCTCCGGCGGATCAGAGCCGGGAATTGGGCCGCGATCCGGCCACCGGGCACATGGTGGTGGCGAAGAACGGCCGCTTCGGCCCCTATGTCACCGAACTAATCGAGGAGCCGTCTGGCGCAGCCGCGGCCGCCAAGCCGCGCAACGCCTCGCTTTTCAAGTCGATGAGCATTGACACCGTCACCCTTGAGGACGCCCTGCGGCTGATCGCGCTGCCGCGGGTGGTCGGCGTGAGCGTGGACGGGGCGGAGATCACCGCTCAGAACGGCCGCTACGGCCCCTACATCAAGTGCGGCGCCGATTCGCGCTCCCTGGCCAGCGAAGACGAGTTGTTCACGGTCACCGAGGAGCAAGCCCGCGCCCTGTTGGCCCAGCCGAAGCAGCGGCGGGGCGCGGCCAGTGCGGCGCCCTTGCGGGAGTTGGGCCCAGATCCAGTCTCCGGCAAACCCGTGGTGGTCAAGGACGGGCGTTACGGGCCCTACGTCACCGACGGCGAAACCAACGCCACGCTGCGCAAGGACGACGACCCGGCGGCAGTGACTTTGGAACGGGCCGCCCAGTTGCTGGCGGAGAAGCGCGAACGCGGACCGGCCAAGCGCCCCCGCCGGGCCGCGGCCAAGAAGACCACCGCGGCCCGGAGTTCCGGGGCCAAGGCCGCGACCAAGACGACCACGAAGGCCGCCCCGAAGAAGCCCGCTGCGAAGAAGCCCACCCCCGGCGCGGGCAAGGCGGGCTAGAACGCTGATCGGCGTGGCCGGCAAAGGCGTCTTCGCGGTCATGCCAACACCCTAAGGAAGGCCACTGACACTTGTTTGACCTGGTGTTCTATGCGCCGTGCATTCCGACCAACACGGGCAACGCGATCCGGCTGGCGGCCGTCACCGGCGTCCGGTTGCACTTGGTCGAGCCGTTGGGATTCGAACTGACCGACACGAAGCTGCGCCGCAGCGGCTTGGACTACCACGACCTGGCCGACCTCCAGGTCCACCCGGACTTGGAGGCGGCGTTCGCCGCCCTGGCCCCCACCGCCCGGGTTTTCGCGTTCACCACGCACGCGGCTGCGAGTTACGCCGACGTCTCATACCAAGCCGACGACGCGTTGCTGTTCGGGCCGGAGCCGGACGGCTTGCCCGGCGCGGTCAAGGCGCACCCCAGGGTCACCGCCCAGGTCCGCATCCCCATGCTGCCGGCGCGCCGGTCTCTCAACTTGGCCAACTCCGCGGCCATCGCGGTCTACGAAGCCTGGCGCCAGCACGGCTTCGCCGGCGGCCGCTGACGCGAGCGAAAGGCAACCGGAGCGTTGCCGCAAGGGCCAGCCGGACGGCATCGTGCGTCGGCGGTCGACTCGGCAGACAGCTTGACTGCACGGCGGCGCGGTGGTTCCGGCTGCGGAGGGCCTGCTTTACGCGGCGGACCGCGGCCCAACATGTGGCCGAGGTGCTGCGACCGGCACTCGCTCAATCACGGCGAAGCGGTGGCCCGTGGTCGGATCAGCCTTGTTCGGTTTCTGCTGGGTGGGCGTGGGGTCTCGGGACCGAGTGGTCCAGCCACTCTTGCCCCAGGGCAGTCAGGATGTAGCGCTGGAGGGGGCTGCGTGGCTTGCTGGGGATGGAAAGAGCCAGCAGGCCGGCCTCGACCAGCGGCAGCACGTGTCTGCGGTAGTTGTTGGTGGACTGCGAAAGGCCGATCGCGCTCAGCAGGTCGCTGCGGCTGGCGGAGCCCGCCTGCGCGGCGAGCAGCACCGCTGCGGCAGACTTAGGCACTGCGACGTCCAGCTTAGGCACATAGGCACCGGATGCGGTGCCTATGTGCCTAAGCCCGGAAGTGCCTATGTGCCTAAGCCGAGACTCGGCCTTATCGCTTGGTTCGCCTGCCGGCGCAACGCTCTGGTCCTCGATGTGGACCGTGACCCGGAGGGCGACCGCCAACTCAGCGATGTCCGGCGCGGGAAGCCCAGCCTCGGCCAACTGCCGGATGGCTTCCGGCAGGCCGGTGCCCCATCGCTCAATCAGCCCGAGTTCGCGGAAAACGCGGGCAATTACCGGGTTGCGGATCACCGAGACGCCTTGGGTCATCTCCTCCACGGTCAGGCTCGGCATCAGGCCGCCGGGGCTCTCGACCTCGATGGCGCTGTCCATGAACGCCACTTTGATCGGGGTGCCGTGAACAGAGTAGCTGGCGTGCGTCAGGGCGTTGGTGACGATCTCCCGCAGCGCCCGGGTCGGGATCGACCAACGGTCGCGGCGGTACACGTCGCCGAACTCAGCGTGCCGGAAGGCGTTCTGCTCCAGGAACCGCATCACCTTGTCAACGGCCAGTGGAAGCGGCCCGTAGATCTCCTGCTGATCCCAGATGTCCCGCTTGGTCGACCCCCGGAAGCGGGCGCACTGCACCCAGGCGAACGGGAAGAAGTGCTCCGGGTTGGGGCTCGCGACCAGGACGCCGCCGTTGGTCGGCACGAGCCGTCCCTGGTCCTCCGCTACCAATTCGAGAGTCTGGAGCGCGTGCGGGTCGAGTTCGCGGCCCAGCTTCCCTCCCAACGCATCGGTGTCGAGGTCTTCCAATGTCGCTCCAGTCGCGGGCAGTCTGTCGAACGGTATGCCCCGGGCGGAGCGGCCCAGTTCGGCAATGATGTCCGGACCCGCCTTGCGGTTGCTTGCCCCAAGGCGGATATAGGTGCCCTCATCCTTCCCGTGCTTCGTCAAATAGTGCGGGCGGCGGATGCTCAACGCGACGTCGGCCACGACCACGGTGGCGTCCGCCAGCGGCACCAACTCGATTGTGGGCATGAGTTGCGGCGACACCCAGTCCGCGATCAGGTTGGTCAGGCGCTCCCGTTCCAGCAGCGGGTCGGCCACGCCGACCACGGTCCCGTCGTCCTCGACCCCGATCACCAACCGACCGCCAGCGGAGTTGGCAAAGGCGACCACGGCGCGCATCGCCCTGTCCGGCGACGACAGGTCGCGCTTGTACTCCAGTGTCTTGCCCTCCGGCTCTACGACGCGGCTCTTGTCTTCGGAGATTAGGTAGGTCACGATGTGCCTCCTTCTTGTTGTGGGGCACTGAGCGGGAGCATAGAGCCATGGCAGACGGCCCCGCGCGCGCGTTCCGCATCCACTGCGCGCGTGCTGAATGGGACCCGAGACGTGCCAGCGCAATTGGGGCGTCCTAGCAGATTGCAGTTGGTCACCGAGGCGTCACCTTCCAGATTTCCTTGCCCCGCCTTTTTGCCGTCGTGAAGCCCAAGCGCTTCAGATGACGGACCATCGCGTCGTTGGGTTCTCCCTTCGAAACTTCCACGGTTTTGCCTTCGGCTAGTTTCGCGTACTCGCCTCCCAGCGCGGCAAGAACGGTTGGCAACTCGCCTTGGTTGTCCCATGCGGCCAAGCGCGGGGATGCGATTCTCAGGAGAACAGCCCGGTCTGCGCCCGCTTGGGCAAGGACGGCGAAGCTTTCAAAGTCGATTGCAAACCCATCGTGAAGCACACGTCTTGCCAGGGTCGTGGCGGTGCCGCGACTCAGCACCTTCAGCCAACGTGGAGCATTCGTAACCAGCGTTTCTGCGAGGACCGGAGCCAGCAGGGGATCGTCGAGGATTGATGTGATCTCTGAGGAGGTTAGGCACAGCTCGGTCAAGAACTCTGCGGGGCGCTTCGAGACGACCAGCAGGGCGCGCTTCGTGGCCCAGGAGGACGCCCGCAGTCTTGTGAAAACGGCCCGGTCGTCGGCAACCATCCTTTGGCCGACGAGTTCGGGCAGGACTGCGTCGTCTTGAATGCCGGTCGGATCGAGGAAGGCCTCAAACCCAAGTCCATTTGCGAGGTCCAGACGCTTTACCAGAGCAACCTCCCGCGAACTGAGAACCGCGCTCGCTACGGCCACCTTGCGTGAATCTTCGATCCCCTTGAGTTCATTGATGGCATCCGCTTCGTTCAGGAACTTCGCCAGGGCGCTGTCCACTTCAGATACCACCGCAATGTACGCCTCGATGTTCCGGAAGCTCGGCTCGAACATGCGGTCATAAGCCAGGTCCGGCCAGAATGACCTGTCTACTGTGGTGATGTCGTCGATCACGCACCCGGGGCCAGCGCCGGCGATGACGCCTCTTGCGGCCAGCGGAGAAACACCTTGCAGGTCTTTCAGGACCCGCGTGAGCCCGGGTGCTCCCTTGATCGTCCACGGTCTGGTACCCGTCTTGGCGACCTCCTCTCGGAACAAAGCGAGGTAGTCATCGATCTCTTGCAGTAGGTACTCGTAGACTCCAGGGGCCGCAGAGAACACCTCGTCTAAGGAGAACCAAGAATCCCCTCCCATCACGATTGCGATATTGCGACGTGTAACCCGGAACAGGGACCTTGCGACGAGCGCGGAGCGTTGAGGCTCGGCAACGGCGCTGAGGTCCGAGGCCTTGGCCCCCCAACTGCCGAGAAGCGTAGCCAAGGCTTGCGCGACGGACGGATCGGTCGGTTCGGAGAAGCATCGCAATTCCCCCAGACAGCTATCCAGGCGTTCGCGCTCTTGGTCGTCGAATCGGTGGAAACCAGATGGCGCCTGGGTGGCAGAGAGAATCGCGGCGGACAGGCCGCCGAGCTTATCCGGCAACCAAGCGGAATTCAGATTTGACAGGTGTCCGAGTAGGAACTGAAAAATCTCAGGCCACAAGGTGGTCAAGCGCTCGAGCACTGGTGGTTTGTGCCATCCCTGCATCTCACCCAAGTAGAGACCAAGGAATTGCATTCCGGGCCCATCGCCCGCAACGAGGCGGCTGAACGGCTTGTCCAGTGCCGGCGGGTCGAATTTCGCATAGTGGTCAAGCACTTGGAAGTTGAAAAAACTGTTTCCGTCGAGGAAGCGCGCGCCCTCGGACTCTGCGATTGCCGGGATATCGATGTCGGGATCGTCGAAACGGAAACCGGGATCTGCAGTGTTGCGCTGAACGTTCTGGAGCACGAAGCGCAAGGCACCCGGGCTGAGGCGTCCGTGGTACTGGGTCGCGTACAACGTGAAGTTCTCGTCGATTAAGCCCTTGGAGAGAAGAACGCAGAATAGATCCGAATCCAACTGCGTCGCAGCATAGGCCGTTAGGCAGACGGCGTGCTTGGCACCAGCAGGCACGGCCGTGAGGTTGTCGCGCGCCATGAGATCCGCCATGGATGCCGTGGCCAGGTAGTGAAGCAATCCTTCGGTTTCAGCGAGCTCGGCTTCCAGGCGCTCTCTCTCGGCATGACGGTTCCCATAGAACAAGTCGCGATCCATTAGATGGGCAAGATCGACACCGCTGACTTGTAGGGATTGGCTGCTGTTCCGCGGGGTGAGCGCGGGAACATGGATAGTCACCTCGCCGCGCTCGGCCGCCAGCCAGAACTCGGGTTGACTCATCTCGTTGGTTGTGACAGTGCGCCGCGACATCTTCACGACGACGGGTCGGCCATTGGCTCCGCCGCTTCCAAGGGATTCGAGCGCCTTGAGGACCACTCCCAGCCGTTGTGCGAGTTCCGCGCTGTTCGGCACCGTTTCGTCAACCGCGCTCAAGCTGCTGCCGAGCTTGTCGGCCATGTTGATGAGGTAGCTGATCTGCGAGTTGACGATCACGCGATAGAACCGGTAGATGTCGTCAAGACGACTTGTTCCGAAGGCGATGTGCTCGAAATCCGCCAGGCGGAGGTTTTTGTATACGACCATCGCGAACAACTTGTTACGTTGCGCTGCTGAATCATCCGATCTCAACAGTCTGGAGGCGAAGACTGCGTATTCATTACGGATGTTCTTGACGAGGCGCATGTCGGTCAAATGCCCGGCTACCAGATGTAGTACCTCTGGAGAAGGCCGGACATCTTGCGCGAGGTCGGCGAACTGCGCCTCAACCAGATCCTGCGAGGCGCGGACCGATAGGAACGGCACCACCGGGATGACGATGTCGAAGAACTTTACGCGGTCGCTGGCGGCGTCGCTATTGGTTTGGGGGCCGTCTCCGCTGGTCGGTTCGAAGATGCTGTCGCGCAGCGCGTAGACAAACCTGACAGGACCGTCGTGGACGTCAGGGGAGCTGTTGACGACGGTGTTGAGCGAGCGCAGCGCCTCAAAGATCCGGGGCTCGTCGAAACGGTCCAGATCCTCGAAGATCACCGTTCTGACAGCCGTGGTTGCGAAGAAGTGGACTATCTCGTCTAGGTAGGAATCGAAGTACGTGTCGGCTCCCGCTTGAAGTGTGATTGTAGCGGAGCCGATCTTTGCTTCACTGAGATGGACGCCGCGGTATGCTCCCCGAAGAACCCCGTACGCGGCAAGACCGAGCAGCGCCGCGCCTGCCACTGTCAGGACCCACGCAACCGCAGCTGGTCGCGTGATCGCGTTCCAAACGAGCGGCTGGATGCGCCCTGGCGTCCCGAAACTGGCCGCCAGGAGGAAGGCGACAATCCCAACGGCGAACGCCCCGGTCACGCTGAGGCGCCTGCGGAAGGGCCTGATTCGGTCAAACCTCGAGGGGCTGGTCCTGTGCGCAGGCCGCCTGTACAGGATCTGTTTGACGATCTCCTTTTGGATGGCGTTGATCACACTCTCCGGATTGGCGTCGGGGTCTCGCCTATCGAAGGAGATTGCCGTCAGGGTCGACAGGTACAAGAAGATGGTTTCGCCGCCTGGTCGGCGACGCTTGAACTCGGCCAGGATGCTGCTCTTACCGCTTCCATAGGGTCCAGCCAAAGCGATGTTTCGCAAGTCATCGTGGCCAAAGGACTCGTTCAAGTGGTCAACATAGCCCGCGTGTTCGGCATCATCGAAAGCCGGTGTCAGCGGACGCAGGACGGGTACGGTGGTTCTTGGTCCGGTTTCCTGGGTCACGTCCGGCCGCGTCCACTCGACCAGCCGCCTGACCGGTCTGTGAAGCAGCCGCTTGGCGACGTCACGGAAGCGGCCCTCGCCGTCCCCGCCGCCCGAGTTTTTCTCTGCCGGGGCGACCTGTCGGGTCATGCAGGGCGTCTTTCGTCGGGTGCCACGGAGCCGGATCGCATGAGGCAATCCTATGGATCGGCACCGGCATCGCGGTGCCAGCGGTGCGGCGTTGCGGTCCGCTGCCTCCTCCCATGCGACGCTTCTTGTCCATTGAGGACGGAGCGGGACCTACCGCGGCAGCTGCGGCAGGTTACGCTGCTGGCGGGGTTGTAGCGCTTCTGACAACAGCGGGTCGTCAACTCGGCACCGGGCTTGGCGGCTTGGCCCCCTGTCGGCACGGTGTCGGTGCTCGGTGGGAGACTTGAGTCATGGATTCGTCGGTTGCGCCTTCTTCGCCGGTTGGGCGGTTCGTCGTGTTCGAGGGGGGGGACAGCGCCGGGAAATCGACGCATCTGAGGCTGCTGGCGGAGCGGTTGCGGGCCGAGGGGTACGCAGATGGTCCGGGCCTGCCCTCGCTGGTGGTGACGCGGGAGCCGGGCGGGACCGAGTTGGGCGTTCAGATCAGGGAATTGTTGCTGCACGGCGGGGAGGTGGCACCGGCCGCGGAGGCCCTGCTTTACGCGGCGGACCGCGCGCAACATGTGGCCCAGGTGTTGCGGCCGGCGCTCGCGCGGGGGGACTTGGTGATCTCCGACCGCTACCTGGATTCGTCGATCGCCTACCAAGCCGAGGGGCGGGGCTTGGGCGAGGCGGCCATCAGGCAGATCAACGCGGTGGCGACCGGGGGCCTGACACCGGACCTGACCATCTTGTTGGACATCACGCCGGACGCGGCGGCGGCGCGGCGGGACCGGCCGGAGTTGGTCGAGGACCGGATAGAGCAGGCGGGGACCGATTTCCACGCCGATGTGAACCGGCGCTACCGCGAATTGGCCGCAGCCGCTCCCGCGCGCTACGTGGCCTTGGCCACGGTGGACCCCAAGGACGTTGTCCACCAGCGGATTTGGGAAGCCGTGCGACCCCTGCTGGCTGCGGGTGGGACGGAGGCGCGGACATGAGCGTGTGGGACGCGGTGGTCGGTCAGCCTGCCGCCGTGGCGCAACTGAGCCACGCGGCAACCAGCCCGGAGGCCATGACCCACGCCTGGCTGATCACCGGGCCGCCGGGGTCCGGCCGGTCGGTGGCGGCGCGGGCTTTCGCGGCGGCCTTGCAGTGCGAGGAGGGCGGGTGTGGCGAGTGCCATGCCTGCCGTTCGGCGCTGGCGGGCAGCCACCCGGATGTGCTGGACACGGCGACCAAGAAAGTCGTCATCGCGATTGACGACGTTCGCGAATGGGTCACCCTGGCGTCCCGCACGCCGTCGCAGGGCCGCTGGCGGGTCATCATTGTGGAAGACGCGGACAGAATGCTGGAACGGACCGGCAACGTCCTGCTGAAGGCCCTGGAAGAACCGCCGCCGCACACCGTTTGGATTCTTTCCGCCCCCCGGCCGCAAGATGTTTTGGTGACGATTCGCTCCCGATGCCGTCGGGTCGCCCTGGGCATACCTCCCGTGGACGCGGTCACCCGGCTTTTGGTTGAGCGTGACGGAGCCGATCCGGAAACGGCCCGCCTGGCGGCGCTGGCGTCCCAGTCGCACATCGGGGTGGCCAGGCGGCTGGTCCGCGATCCGGCGGCGGGCGAGCGCCGCCGGCAGGTGCTGGCCATTCCGAAGGCGGCTTCCTCGGTGGCGCGGGCCGTGGCGGCCGCCGGCCAACTGGACGCGGTGGCGAAGGCGGAGGCGGAAGCCGTGGTCCAAGGGCGCGAGGCGCAAGAGCGGACGCAGCTCTTGGCGCAGTTGGGCGAGCCGACCGGCAAGAAGGTGAGCGCGTTCGCGCGGGCGCGGCTGCGGGAGTTCGACGAGGAGTCGACCAAGCGGGCCCGGCGCACCCAAGCCGACAGCCTGGATCAGGCCCTGATCGACTTGTTGGCGTTCTACCGGGACGTGCTGGCGGTGCAGGTCTCGGCGGGGGTTGAGCTGATCAACGCCGTAGACGCCGATTTGGTGGCGGAGCAGGCGCGCACTTCCACGCCCCAGGAGACCATGGTCCGGTTGGAGGCGGTCGAGGTGGCCCGGCAACGGCTCGGAGCGAACGTGGCCCCCGCTTTGGCGCTGGAGGCGATGGCCGTGGTCCTCGCCATGCCGGCGTTGGCCGAGGAGGGCGCGGGCCAGCGGTGAGGGAGGGTCGACGGTCTGCGCGGTCAAGTGTGCGAGAGTAAAGGGGTGAAACGAAGCATGAGGCAAGCTTTGACAATGGTGGGGCTATTGGCGGTCGCGGGGGGAATGACGCTGACTGGATGCGCGCTCCAACCAAGAACCCCGGTCAGTTCGCCGCCGCCATCCTCGGCGCCAGTTGTCACAGACCGGGTGGTGCCGGACGGCTGGGAGCGTTGCACGGCTGCCGCGAACGCCGAATGCACCACCCTGGAAGTTCCCCTGGATTGGGACGACCCGGACGGCGAGACGATCGAACTGGCCATTGCGCGGGTCCCCGCGACCAACCAGGACAAGCGGCTGGGTTCCCTGTTGGTCAACCCCGGCGGTCCGGGCGGGAGCGCCATAGGGTCCCTGCGTGACAGCCTTTTGCCGTCCATCAGCAAGGATGTGCGCGCCCGGTACGACATTGTGGCGTTTGACCCCCGCGGGGTTGGCCAATCCACGCCGGTGACTTGCTACACCGAAGCCGAGCAGCTTGACGAGTTCTTCGCGGCCGACTGGCCCCGGACGCCGGCGGGCTATGAGCAGTCTTTGGAAATCGTGGAGCCGTTCGCCCAGGCGTGCGCGGAGAACTCCGGGCCGCTCCTGGCCCATGTCGACACGGTCTCAGCGGCCAAAGACATGGACGCGATCCGCGGGTTCTTGGGGGACGAGAAACTCAATTTGCTCGGCTACTCCTATGGCACCTTCTTGGGCGCGACCTATGCCGACCTGTTCCCGGAAAAGGTGGGGCGGTTAGTTCTGGACGGCGCCCTCGACCCGTCGGTGGACGGCTCGCTGCATGAGGTGGAACAAGCGGCCGGTTTCGAGGGCGCGCTGGAGGCGTACCTTGAAGACTGCCTTGGCACTGACATCTGCCCGTTCGACGGCACCGTTGACCAGGCCAAGGCCGAAATCCACCAATTCCTGCTGGACGTGGAGGCGAACCCGCTGCCGACCAACGACCCGGACCGTCCGTTGACGCTGCCGCTCGCGATGAGCGGGATCATAGTCGCGATGTATGACGAGGGCAGTTGGATCATGGAGTCGACCGCGTTGCTTTATGCCTTGGAAGGCGACGGGTCCAGCCTGCTGTTGCTGTCCGACTTCTACTACGAACGCGAGAACGGCGAGTACGCCTCGAACCAGATGGAGGCGTTCATCGCCATCAACTGCGTGGACGACCGCCTGCCGGCCGACTTGGCGTCAGTCGAGGCCCATGCAGCCGCTTTGAAGGAAGCCTCGCCCACATTGGGGGAGTTCTGGGCCTACACCGAAAAGCAGTGCGAGGTGTGGCCGTATCCGCAAGTCGGCCAGCCGCATGTGATCAACGCGCCGGGGGCGGCGCCAATCCTGGTGATTGGGACCACCGGGGATCCAGCCACCCCGTACCATGGCGCGGTCGCGCTGGCGGACCAACTGGAGTCGGGCGTGCTGTTGACCTATCAGGGCAACGGGCACACCGCCTACGGCCGCTCGAATGATTGCGTCACCAAAGCCGTCGACACTTACCTGCTGGAAGGCACACCCCCTGAGGACGGCCTGACCTGTTAGGGGCTGCGGCCAAGGGCGAACGTGCGGCCGCGCAAGATTGGTAGGGCATAAGGGTCTCTAACGGTGCCCCCTTGGCCATATCCTTTACTTGTTCTTGTTCGCCCAAGCCGTCAACGCGGCGCTGACACGAGGGAATTCCGGTGAATTCTCAGGCCAAAGCCAGGAAAGCCTGGGGCAGTCTGTTCGCTGCCTGCGCCGGGGCTGTGCTGGTGGCCGTCTTGGCGTTGGCCGTCGCGGTGGGCGGTATCCCACTGCTTGTCCAAGGGCGGGCGTTGACCGTGTACGGCGACTCGATGAAGCCGGCCTTCGGCCGCGGAGACGTCATTGTGATCAGAGGCGTCAAAGACCCGGACTCGATCAAGACGGGCCAGATCATCAGCTACCGCACTGACGGCGCGGGCTCCCCGGTTGCCACTCGTCGCGTGGTCGACCAAACGGACCACGGGTCCGGACGGCGTTGGATTGTGCAGAGCGACGCCGACCAGGTCCGCGAAGAGGATTCGGTCGCCGAGAACCAGATTGTCGGGGTGTACATGTATCGCATACCGAAACTTGGCTACGCGGTCTCTTGGGCGAGCGAACACGGGATCGCGGTGATTCTGGCCGGCCTGGTCGCGGTCTTGGCCGCGGCCGTGGTGGTGCTGGTCGTGGCGCTGCGGCGGCGCTCCGGCATTCCGGGCTGGCACGGGGCCCCCGGCGACGGAAACGGTGGGAAGCCTTCGGCTGGGAGCCTCCAAGACGGTCCGGGCGCAGGCGCCCCGCCCGCCGGGGCGGAACGCCCGTTGGCCGCAGAGCGCGGCCGGGTGGACGGTGGCGCAGGTCAGCCGGGCCGAGACGGCGGGCAAGAACCGCAGACCGGTCGCGCCGCTGGCCGGCCCGGAGGGCGAGAGCCGCAGACTGGCCGCGCCGCTGGCTGGCCTGAACGGGACGCGGTGCCCCGCGCCCCGCAGCCGCCCCCAAGCGGGGCGGCGTCCGCCGCGCCGCCGCGCCGCCGCGCCGACGCCAAACGGGCCGACCTGCTCGACACGCTGACCGGTGTGGAAAGCCTGCGGCCCAAACCGGTGCCGTGGCTTCCCGGCCCCGGCCGGTCAAACGACCGGCCCGCGCCACGGTCCGGCCGCGATGTGCCGACCTGGGATGACGTGGCGGCGGAGCCGTCCCGCCCGGCGCCGCGACTGGAACGGCTGGTCACCACCAGGCCGGAGACTTTGGCGAAGCCGGTGGCGTTTGTCCCCACAGGCCCGGCCATGGAAGGGCACTCGACCGGCGAATTGCCGGTCCGCCACCCCCGCCGGATCGCCGGCGAACACTCGCTGGCGGACAAGATCCCGCACGCGCGGGTGCCGGTGCACCCGACGGGAGACATGCCGCCGGTGCCGCTGCTTTCTGAAGACGCCCTCTTGGTGGCGTCCCCGCCCGCCCCAGCCAGGCGGTCCGGACCGCCGATCGCCGCGCGCATTCCAAGAGCGCAAACCCCTCCGAGCCCGCCGCCGCCTCTGCCGGCCGTGCGGATTGAACGCGCCTTGCCGTTCCACGACGGGCCGGAACGCGGCCCGGTCGAAGACGGCCGTCTTGGCGGCTGGCCACAGCGTTCGGCCGGTCCCGAACGGATGGAGCGCGGGCCGCTTGGCGCGGGCCAAGGCTCCGGCGGAGCCTTCGAGCCGCTGAAGCAAAGAGCCGCCCAAGTCATGCACGAGACCGGCGAGCTCCGCCTGGTCCGCGAGTCGCGAAAGCCTCGGGTGATCAGCCGAAACGGCTCGCCGCCCGCAGACGACCAGCGCTGACCCGTAGGACCGGCGCCAGGGCCCGGACGGCCGCGAAGCCGGCCAGCCCTGCCGGACGCGCGCGGAGCGTGGCCGCGGCGGGTGCTGGGGCTGGGCCGGACGGCATCGTGCGGCTGGGGCGTTTCCTACTTCGTGAGGTCGTGCGCCATTTCGTCGAAGGCGGCTATGTAGGCGTCAATGGCCTGGTCGGTGTGGGTGACCGAGAGGGTCCACTCCTCCTCGCGGCCGGGCGTCATGAAAATGCCGCGGTTCATGTTGAACAGCCAGGCCAAGTCGGTCAGCGGCACGTTCTGGTTGGCGAGGAACGTCTCATAGTCCACGATCTTGGTGGGCGAGAAGGTGACGCAGCCCTTGGACGCCAGCGAGACGGTGTAGCCGGGCAGGTTGTAGCGCTTGATGACGTCGGTGCAGCCTTCGGCGATCCTGTCGGCCAGGTGGTTCAGCCACTGGTAGGCCTCCGGGGTGAGGACTTTCTCGAGGGACGCGCGGGCGGTCGCCATCACAAGCGGGTTGCCGTTGTAGGTGCCGACCTGGTAGACAGAGTGGTCTTCCACCACGGACATGACCTCTTCCGTGCCGCCGATCGCGCCGGTCGGCAGCCCGCCGCCCAGCGACTTCGCCATAGTGACCATGTCCGGTTGCACGCCGAACAACTCGGTGGCGCCGCCCGCGGCAATGGTCAGACCGGTTTTGACCTCGTCGAAAATGAGCACGATGCCGTGCCGCTTGGTGATCTCCCGCACTTGCTCCAGGTAGCCGGGCTCCGGGAGCACAACGCCCAGGTTCATCATGGCGGCTTCCATGATCACGCACGCGGGCTTGCGCCCCTCGGCGTCAAGGCGCTCTATCCGCCGCTCCATGGCCCCCGCGTCGTTGAACGGAACGGCGATGGTCATGGCGGTGGTGGCGGCGGGGATGCCCGCGCCGTAGGCGAGCGAGGCCAGGTTCTCCCGGTCGCCGATCTTGTCGTAGGGCACGCCGATCGACACCATGACCGTGTCGTGGTGGCCGTGGTAGGAGCCGAAGATCTTCATCACCGTGTCCCGCTTGGTGTAGGCGCGGGCAATGCGGATGGCGTCCATGGTCGCCTCGGAGCCGGAGTTGACGTAGCGCCATTTGGCCATGCCGAAGCGCTTGGCCAGCTCGTTCGCAACGGCGATGGCGTCCTCGGTGGGGGCCGCAAAGTGGGTGCCGTGCGGATAGCGCTCCGTGATCGCCTGGCCTATGACCGGGTTGGCGTGGCCCTGCACCATTGAGCCGAAGCCGTTGTGGAAGTCCCAGAACTCGTTGCCGTCCACGTCCCAAACCTTTGGCCCCGCGCCGCCTTCCAGGTAGATGGGCCAGGGGTCGCGGAGTTGGTAGGAGCTGGCGACCCCGCCGCTGAGGTGCTCGGACGCGCGGCGGTAGTAGTCGCGGGAGGCTTCGGTGCGTTCGTTGAGGCGCGCTTCTTCGCGCGCCGTCAACTCGGCGATTCGGGTGGGGTCAAGTTGGACATATGACACTGTGGGTCTCCTTGCGAGCGGACTTTGCAAATGATCCACCCACATTACGGCACGAATGTTACAAGGTTGTGCCATGGGTGGAGCAGCTTCGCGCCCTCCCATTTCCGATGCCGTCCGTCCGGCCGGTCGGGGCGGCAGCCGGTCGGTTGTCATGGGTCGGCTGCGGGCAGAATTGCGATGCCGGGGTGGTCCGCCAGGAGCGCCCGGAGGTCGTCCGGGTCGGAGGTGAAGACCGCGACCAGCGGCTCGCCGGCCAGGACGGCGGTGGCGCAGACGATCGCGTCGATGGCGTGGCGGTGGCCGTGGCGCCGGGCCGCCCGCAGGAGGTCGGCCGCGACGAGGGCGGTTTGCCTGGTCGCGGCCTCCGTCTCAAATCCGCTGACCGCCCAGCGGACGGCCGCCGAACTCATGGCCGGGTTGATTCCCTCAACCAGCGCGACAGTACTGGCGACGACGGCCCGGCCATCCTCCGTGAGCCCTTTCACCAGCGCCGCCATTGCCCGGTCGCGCAGGATCAGGCGCGAGACGCCTTCCGAGTCGAGCACCAGCATGCTCACGCCTGCGCCGCGGTTTCGGTGCTCGCCTGCGCCCGGCTTTGGGCGTGGGCCCGCGCCAACCTTTCCATTTGGACGGCCACCTCTTCCGGCGTGATCTCGCCAAACTCACGCTCATACTCCTGGACGAACCGCCTTTGTGCCTCCAACCGCAATTCGCGCTTGAGAGCGCGTTCCATCAGCGAAGACGTGCCGCGCGGCCCGGCCACCGCCCGTGCGGCGGCCAGAGTTCCCTGGCTGATGGTGAC